>CAZOBX010000214.1:0-10392 GCA_964578045.1 uncultured Kangiella sp.
GATTTTGCTACCAATAGCCAGCTATTACTACGCACCAAAAGTAGGTACCATGAGGCAAGCTCGCCTTGGTATCCACTAAAATAGTTGCACTGGACTAAATTTAAACTCTAAGTTAAATTAAAAGCAACCATGATTTTTTGTCACTTTCTAAACTAGTTAAGTTTTCTGGCTTTTCTTATCCCGAGTTGAGGTTAGATACGGATAATTTAGATAATACCCGAATTAAGTAGGTAGATACCAGTTCCTTAATAGATAAGTTACTAGAGTCTGTTGATATTTTATAAGCATTGCCGATATCTTTGCCAATCAAAACACGGACCAGGGTCCGTTTTGCGCTGAGGAGCGACATCGCTGTGTCCACAAATTCTGTCCGGGGTAATTGTTGGGTGGGCCCGCATGATTTGCTTAGTAACCTGAACCAGTTGGGTATATTGTTGTTCGCTATAATCAGAATCATCAGTCCCTTCCAATTCGATGCCGATAGAAAAATCGTTGCAATTTTTTCTGCCTTCAAATTCTGATTTTCCCGCATGCCATGCTCGCGCATTCACGTTAACAAATTGCACGATTTGCCCATCGCGCTTTATGAAAAAGTGAGCAGAAACTTTCAAATCCACGATCTGCTCGAAAAACGGATGAATTTTGCTATCCAATCGCCCTGAAAAAAAGTCTTCCACATAGGCTCCTCCAAAACTTCCTGGTGGAAGACTGATATTATGGATTACCAAAAGAGAGATGTCGGTATTAATTGGGCGTTGGTTATAATAAGGGGACGCAACTTGAGTTGCTGTAGATAAAATACCGTTTTGCAGAGTCATAGGAGATATTTACGAGTCATGAGTTAGTTCAGATTGTAGCGAACACTCACCTTGAGTCAATTTTTTTATCTGTTTTTGAGCGCTCCTATGCTTGCGCCTTCATTGACCGCAAGTTAGAGATGACCGATTCGAGCGCGCGGTCAAATAAAGCTTCATCATCCAATATTTTCATCTTGTCTAGTTGAAGATATTCACATAGTTCCATCGTTAAGAATTCGGCCATTTTCATTCCGCTACGATTGACAAATATGTATTTGCCGGTTGTGGTTATTCTAGCCGCCAACTTACAGCGTTTGAATTTACCATCAATTTTTAACTCTACCCAACTTCCCGCTCTTAGCTGCTCAATAGTTTGAGAAATATTGGGATCAATACGAATAGGTTCGGCACTTTCCTGTTTTTGCACTTCCCCGGTCTCAGCCCGCGAGAAGCCAATATCTTCAATGACTATATCTTCTATAACCGCCTGTTCAATAGGCGACTCCATGCTAGACCTTTCCGTCGTTTCCTCATTTGGTTTGAGGTGTTCTGAGATGTCGCCGTTTTCAACCGAACCAGAAGTGACATCAATGGCCGGTAATCTTAAGATTTCTTCTGTATTTTCACGGTTAATATTAGTTCTGACCACTTCAATAAGCTCTCGGTGGCAAGTTTCGAGTTGTTCCAACAAGTGGCTGGATTCGATCGGCGAGAAAGATATTAAATCCATGCCTTTACGTAAACTTTTTACTAAAACCGGAACTTTACTGATTAGTTTTTCTAATGCTTCGGCGGTTGTAATGGGTTGTACACTCCAAACCAGCAGCCGTGCGACCTTAACTCTTCGTTTCCAGGCATCTTCATTTTCCTTCAAACGCTCCAACAACATGGCATGCGACCAAACATTTTTGAGTATCAACTTAACGACTTTCGGAATATGCTGGCCTTTACAAACAGCAGTTAACGTTTTGTTGACAGTGCTTCTAGCGGTTTCCGATCTTGCTTTGCCTTCTTCTGCTTCTCTGGTTCGTCGTTCAAAAATATTAGCCCTTTGCTGGTTTTGTTTCTTAAAGGCTAAAAAGTCATGTAAAAGTTCCGAAAACAAACTGACATCATTTTTGAATTCTTGCATTATCCTATCGGCGATTGACGAGATCTTGTCAAACATTGCCTGGGCTGAACGATCTTTTTCATCCCAAGACAAGCCGGCTCTAGCGAGCTCATTTAAAAGAACTCGGGCTGGATGACGTCGATTGGAAAAGAAAGTCTTATCAACTAAACCCACTTTTAGCATGGGAATCTGCAGCCTTGCGATAATGCTCTTTATTTTGGGTTGGAGATTGTCGTCTTCCAATATAAAGTCAAACAACATTGAAACTATATCAATCATGTCTTCATTAAATTGACCCAGTGCCCCTGGCTCACCAATATGGCCGACGTTGGGTAACTGCACGTCCAGAGAATCACGCAGGTTAATTGGCTGGAGCTGTCCACTAATGGGGGCAGCTGGAGCCTGGTTTATTTGAATGTTTGAAAGCGCCTGGAGCAATTGTTGGGTATTTATCGGCTGGGTATCTCTGCTGACGCCATCTAATTGCGGGATTTCCGATTGGGCCACAGAAAAGGTGGAGTTAGTTGTTCTGCTTTCTGACAATAACTGTTGGATTACTCCCAGTACACTAGACTGATTGACTGTCTGGATCGCTGAATTTGAAATTTCTTCATTGGAGTCGTTGATAGGCAAGTCATCAACCACATCATTTCGCTGCGGTGTTTTATTAGCCGTAGCTGTTCTTTTTTGAATCGGGCCGGTTTTCAAATCCGGCAAAATGCCTTTATCAATGAAAAACTGGTTAATTTTCTGATAAAGGGAATCGAGTTGACTAATCACGCTACGATCAAATAATTTATATATAACCAGTAAAGAGGCGATATCCAGATCAAGTGATTGGGTGGCCGCTCGAAAGGCATCACAGATATGTGCCGGTTCCAGTGGGTTATGTGCCTGATCGATACTTTTGTCAGCAATAATAGTGTCTATGCGAATTCGAATATGCTCAAGGGCACTCTGATTGCTGTTTTTGGCTTTGTTGACCATCGCATCGGTAGCAATGTCTTCTTCCAGATCATCATCCTTAACTAATGCAATATTTTCAAAAGATAATTCTTCGACATTGTCGCTCAGGTATTCTGTTCCTTCAATTTTTCCAAGAGTCTGCTTAAAGTTATTAACCAATTCTTGTTTAAAACCCGCTATTAGTCCCTCTCGTTTAATTCGCAACAAACGCATCGCATCAAACTGTGCATTGTTATAGCTGGTTTCCGCCATATCGAATAGACGGTCGTCAGCGGTGTTGAGCATATTCACCAGTTTAGCTTCTAACTCATCAACACAAATAGTTTGAATGTTTTTGATCAAAACAGGCAAAGGACGAAACTCCATCAACGAATCGTTTTTTCGCGATTTTGGTGAAAAATGAACAATATGACTTCTGGTGTTCACAAACTGACCTCGAATACTAATAAACGGATAGTCTATGCGTGTTACGCGGATAAAGCAGACTATGACCTTTTATAACTCACCAGCCAAATAGCCGATGTGACCCAGACCGCATTATTAAAAGTGTCCGTAGAGCATTCCGATAAGTGGTCCGGTTATCGGTATCAACAACCATAACAATCTCATCTAGCGATTAAACGATAATCACTCTATCTCAGAGGGTATACCTACTCTAAGTATAGACAGCTTTTCAGAAATTACGGGGATAAATAACCTGAACTCGGATAAAAATAACCATCCAGCACAACTCATTTAGCGGCTGTCCGCGTTAAGCTTCCTTCCAATAGCTCGCTATTACTGCGCACCAAAAGTAGGTACCAAGAGGCAAGCTCGCCTTGATAACCACTAAATTAGTTGCACTGTTCCAAATTTCAGCATTAGATTTTACCTAACCTATTGTTATTTAATGTATTATGCTAAAAATCATAAGAGTATGCTGGCTATTCTTATCCCGAGTTCAGGTTAAATACTTTTTTTTGGGGTTCTTTAGTCCCCAAAAATTGCTAAAATGCGACCAATTTAAGCGCTCAACGGAATATTAAATTGGATCAATCACTATTCGACCAGTTACTGGAGAACGAAATCGAGCAGATGTGCCGATTTGCGTTAGAAGAAGACCTGGGCGGCAAAGATAACTGCGACATCACCGCGGAATTGATCTCAGCCGACTGCAATGCAACTGCAAGACTTATTACTCGGGAGAAAGGTATTCTTTGTGGCAAGCGCTGGGTAGAGAGGATTTTTGAAATATTGCAATCGCAAGATGTCAACCAGAATGGAATAAACATCAAATGGAACATAGTCGATGGTGAGCGAATGGCCGCTGGTCAGGTGATCTGCGAATTATCTGGAAACGCCAGACAATTGTTAACCGGAGAGCGAAGTGCAATGAATTTCCTTCAGTCACTATCCGCCACCGCCACCCTGACTCAGCAATATGTCGAAACAATGAATAGTGAAACCTGTCGCCTTTTAGACACCCGAAAAACCATCCCCGGCATGCGTTTTGGACAAAAATATGCTGTTTCATGTGGTGGAGGTACTAATCACCGTATTAGTTTATCGGATGCATTTTTGATTAAGGAGAACCACATCATGGCCTGTGGGGGGATAAAACAGGCGTTAAAGCAAGCGATCACTAACCATCCGGACAAGTTACTTGAAATTGAGGTGGAATCGATTGATGAGTTGAATCAGGCGCTTGCCGGTCATGCTGAAGTGATTATGTTGGATAATTTTAGTCTTTTGGAAATGCAAGAGGCGCGATCTATTGTTGATCGTAGTAAGCGCAAGGATCACACAAAATTAGAGGCTTCCGGCAATGTGAACCTGGCGACTATCGCTGATATTGCAAGAACAGGTGTTGACTATATTTCAGTTGGTGCACTCACTAAGGATATTAAGGCGGTGGATTTGTCTTTGCGAGTGCAGTTGGTGAATTAAAGAGTTCTATGAATAAGACTGTTTCGAGTGGCGAAATACACGCTATGTGTAAGAAAAACTAACATCTAAGAATAGATGGTTCAGGTATTTCATTGTCATTGTTTGTTTCTAACATAGAGCTTACCAATTAGTATTTATTATTTGGTACTTAAGTTTAGGCCCGTAGCCCGTAGCCCGTAGCCCGTAGCCACTATATAATTTTAGATTCTCTAAAAATCCACAAATTACTTTGCAACCCCACCTTCTACAAGTAACAAAATGTGACACAGTTCGACATTATATGACGCAGATTGTCACCTTGGATGGATCAATCTCTTGAATATTTGTTGTGTCCCAAATACAAGCGGACCATTTTGTGACGCACCTCACATTTATTAAACAGATAAAAATATTAGTACAGTAAAAACACAAATTTCTATTCTATTGTTTTTATTCAATTTTTTATCAAAAAATTAATTCTCCTCCCCACAGATCGCCGTCCGCTCCTCTTTTTTGGTATAAATGAGCCTCATCCTGGCACCGTCCTTGCTTTATCTAAAATTACAAAGATTTTTTCTTGATGTTTCAAAGAAATGGTCTACGTTTAAGAGAGTCAGTTTTTAAGGCGTCTATTTCCTTGAAACATATATTTAACTAACAGAGGGTTTACCGATGAAAAAAGTACAATCAGGTTTTACATTAATTGAATTGATGATCGTTGTAGCGATCATCGGAATTTTGGCTGCGATTGCGTTACCTGCTTATCAGGATTATACGATTCGAGCACGTGTTACTGAGGGCTTATCTTTGGCATCCGGCTTAAAGACGACCATTGCCGAAAATGCAGCAAACGTAAATGCTACTGCGGCCTCATCTGCTTTATGTAATGGTACAAATACCAATGTCGCTGGAGCCGTATCTTCCATCGCATGTGCTTCAGGAACAATTACTGTAACTATGGACAGTACCGCCGGTTCTGCCGCTGTTACGTTAACGCCAACTCTGGCAGCTGATACTCCTATTGATTGGAATTGTAGTAGTTCAACAGATTTTGCTTATGTACCAGCTGAATGCCGTAACTAAAACCCGATAGTAAAAAACAGCTCGGTCAATGCCGAGCTTTTTCCAAAGCCAGATAAAGTATTCAAATACCCACTCACTAATTTTATTGCGACTTAAATCAGCTTTGTTAATGACACTATGCATTACTGCCAATTATGACTTTCACTAAATCTTTCAGGACTATTGCAATGAATAAATCACAATCGGGTTTTACCTTAATTGAATTAATGATCGTGGTGGCTATTATTGGAATTTTAGCCGCAATTGCTTTACCAGCTTATCAAGACTACACCATTAGGGCTCGAGTAACAGAAGGACTCTCTCTGGCGTCTGGCTTAAAAACAACCGTTGCAGAAAATGTTGCTAACGTGAATGCAACGGCAGGATCATCTGCACTTTGTAATGGCACCAATACCAATGTCGCAGGAGTCGTATCTTCCATCGCATGTGCTTCAGGAACAATTACTGTCACGATGGACAATACCGCCGGTGACGCCGTTATTACCTTAACACCTACATTAGTGGCTGATACTCCTATTGATTGGACTTGTAGTAGTTCAACAAATTTTGCGTATGTACCAGCTGAATGCCGTAACTAACTAGTTTTTACATTATTCCTCTGATGCGGAATTGGTATTTGATATCAGTCTGTATTTTCTAAGTAGTTCTTTATCGATTCCGTCAATTGCCATAAGATCGCTAAAATACCGCGCCTTTACTTCTGTATGAAAAATTTGAGGAGCGCTTTCAATTAGTTTTGAAAGCTCTTTATATAGCGACTCCATATTGGGCGAATGCCTTAAAACTCTCATAAAATAAGATAACCGCTCATATCCGCTACCATGAATTCTAATAAACGGAATCCAAATAGGATCCAAACGATCACCTTGCTGTTCCTTTAAGACTTCAATAAACAGAACGTATGCGTCTTTGGTGCGGCCTTCACTCATCAAACTTTCATGCTTTTTGTAGGCGTCATGAATTTTTTGGTCAACTGATGTCGTCGTTAACCAGTTAACTGCAGCAGCGGCAACTGCAATACTAATAACAAGAAAAATCTCAGTCACAAATACCTTTAAGCCCATTATTTTCATTTTGATTCCTGACTGGATAGAAAACTGTTTTCATCGATATGACTCGTTGACCAAGCATCCTTAGATATCTCCGACAGGGTTAAACCAGATAGTTGCCTACCACTCACGGTGCCACCGAGACTGTACCGCGCATTTTTTCTATATAGCGAAATTGCATTGTCTCTATTTCCTAAAAATCTCACACCGCTAAGTTCAGCAATCGATTTATCTTTTACTGCCAAGCCTATTAGGCAGTTCTCTAGTTGACTATTCGTCAACTGCACCTGGCTATCTTCTCCAACGGATATACACTTGTCACCCGCATTAATAACGCTTAAATTGATTAGCCGACTGTTCGAGTTCATAAGATCAATCGCATCATTTCCAATGTTTTCAAAGCTAGAATCTTTAACGGTTACATCAACAATATCCATATCTAAAGCATCAAAAGCCGTGTTCTTGAATCGGCAATTTGAAATCGTCCCTTTGCTATATGCGATGTGCATCGCGTCATCGCCAATCGAGTTATTCGAAATAGAACAATGGGAGATTTCAAATTCCCCCACATCATGAATATTAAGTTGTCCGGGATAATTGACCAAGCGAAAACTTGAAACCGAGCCGCCCGACACATTTATATTTTTAAGTATCGATCCGTTAGCATGTTTACCCTGTATAACAATACTTCCCCAAGGGATGCCTTTTTCAAATGACTCAAAAATGATGGGATTTTCCTCAGTGCCATCGGCAAATACTTTCCCGTAAAAAACAAGTGATATCCCCTTATCGAGCTTAAACCTCGTCCCCGCTTTAATCGTCACCGTTTGATACTTTTCGAAGATGGTGTCCTTCTTTATTAAGACATCACCGGCAAATATTATATTTCGCTCTGAAACAGTCTGTTTTTGTCGCAATTCCCACGGATGAACAGAATCCGATTTCTCGTAGTCACCGAATTCGGCTACTTTATTGATGGTTACCTGTTCAAATGTTATGGCATTAACGGAAGTTATTTGATCGATTGGATTGGATAGAATTTTTGACTCGGAGCTCACCTCATATTGGTAAAGTAAAGGCGCATTGATTATATTCTCATTACCGAAGGCCAGTAGCGCCCATTCGTCAGTCCGATCGAGTACATTGACTTGTACAATCCTTCGACCTGGGTAAAGCGTTTCAGGCCCCATTACCTTTCCGGCAAAAATACCAGCTTGTTTACGCCTCATTATTTCTATACTGGCGTTCTTGTCGAATTTGAATATCGAATCAAAATCGATTATCACTGGGCTATTTCCATCAACTAGAAAGCTAATCAACAACCTTCTCTCATCTATTTTTTTAGAGGTATAAGATATCCGGCTGTCAGCGTATATTCTTTTTAAAAAACGGTGCCTATTATTATAACTTTGCTTCAATCCATCAATAGAATTGAAATACTGATCCATATTAAAAGGCACAACTTTATCCGGTGTAAAGCGTGTCCAATGATTATCTGGCGCCTGCCTAAAGGGATCCGCTGATAATTCAGCAACGATTAACTTATGTTTGTTATCAATCTCTTTATTGATTTCTTCCGGTGGGAAGCGGTTGAGCAGTTGAAAAGCAACTCTATCTCTTTCAAGTTCAAAGATCGGGTTTAACTTCACCCTTTTTAACAAGGGGTAGATCGGTAAATCTTTACTTGCAAATGCGCTAGACCAATAACGTATATCCCATTCAATAGGTTCAAACAGTCCTTTGTACGGATCGAAGTAAAATTTATGGTTATGAAAGTTATCGTGATGATAAGTACCGGTAATGGTATCGAGACCAAAATATAAAAACTGCTTCTCAACGTCAAAATAGTTTTCAAAAGATGTCATGAATTTTAGTGGATCATTTTGATTTATTATTTCAATATATTTTTTGATATCCTCTCGACTACCTTCAGACTCTGCATTTCTAGCCGCATCTTTCTGCCAAAGTCTTTCGTCTACCCACATATGAGGAGGTTTATCCTCTTCTCGAATAACAATATTATTAATTCCTTTATCGTCTGTTCCAAAAGGATTGGCGACATAAAAGGTATCACCTGAATATATGCTGCCTGGCATTCGGTTATTTTTGCGTAAGAATGACTCATCAACCTTGCTTAAGAAATAGTGCAAACCATTGCTTTGGTTATTAATGTATAAACGCGCAGGGAAGTAATCAGGCGTAAGTAATCCTAGTTTTCGAGACATATCATAACTGACATGATCCGTTACCGTTTGCAAGGTAGACGGATTAACTAAATTAAACTGTCTTTCCCCTTTGAAAGTCTTGTATGGTGGCAATTTGACTCTTATTGATTTTTTATCGTATAGCCAATGCATTGGCAAGCCGCCCCGATATCGAAAGTCTACGGCGCTGGAAAAATCAGTATTGGCAACTTTAATATGGCCTGCTTTAAATTGAGTCTTACCACTTGAAGGTAAATCAGAGTTTAAAGACTCCATGTCCAGTTCATCAACATACAAATAAAAATCGATAATTCCTGACTCGGCGGGCAATTCTTCAACATAAAATCGATTGTAGGTTCGTGTAAGGTATTCTTTGGTGAAAAAATGAATGAGCGGCAAACTAATCTTTAATTTTGGATTCACGCTACGCTTGTATTTGAGGAAATCGTTAAACCCACCATATATTGAACTGGATACGATCACTAAAATAATCAAACCCAAAAGTAAAGATGTCCATCTACGAAATTCAGGCCTAGTCATTTGATTCTTTTCCTTTCGGATATACACGCCTGGCACCACGAAAAATAACTCTGGATAGTTGTTTCTTTTGGTAGCGACCTATGATCAAATGCAATACTAGAAAACCGATAAAAGTCAAAACTAAGATTTGTCCAAGAGCATACAAATTTCTGTTTTCAATAAATACAATTCTAGTTGGTAAAACCTTAATCGCTTGACGATAAAAGTCAGTATAGGAAACATTTTTCATTTTATATAAGCTAGGAAATAGACGGGAAAAATCACTAGTCATTCTGCAGAACATCGTATTAATGGTGTCTTTTTCAGTGCTGTTAAGTTGGTCAATCGAAAATAAATTGTATTTTATGACTAGCGAAGTATTTGCCAGACCAAAATTATCGATATGATAATCATCTAAAATGATAGTCCCATAAGGCTTGCCAAAGTGGGTAATCATATAAACGGTTTCGTTATGATTAACCGTTAGTTTTGGCGATAATTCGAGCACCTTTATGTTTGGGTTTTGCGCTTCGATGACGGATTTTAGTATCGACCGTTCTTTCCTTTTTACGCTGCCAAATAAAGGATGTTTATCCGTCACGGAAGTCTTTTTATTATATCGTTTTACTTCGTAGTTTTTTCTTTGCTTTAGTCTAAAGTTTTGATAGACCAGTTTTTCTCGCCAGCGCCTGTATATCGGTAGGTTTTTAGATACCGATATATACAATTGTTGATCGTTTTTTAGAAGACTTAGAGAG
>CAZOBX010000215.1:0-10350 GCA_964578045.1 uncultured Kangiella sp.
CGCTATTAACGCACAAACTTGCCTTGATAGTCGCTAGAAGACTGATACTGGCAAATGAGCCCTTTTTTAATCCGATGCTTTAAAGGATTACTGGCTACTCTTATCCGGAGTTGAGGTTAATATCAATTTGCTAGAATGAAAGAAGTGTTTAGGATTTGGTTAATATGAAATTTCCCCAGATCGGCCCCGGAATTTTAGTCACCGCCGCCTTCATTGGTCCAGGCACAGTGATCACTGCTAGTCTTGCCGGAGCTAATTTTGGCTACGCATTGATGTGGGCTTTATTATTTTCGGTGTTTGCCACCATGATTTTGCAGGAAATGGCAGCCAGACTAGGCATTGTGACCCAACAAGGATTGGGAGAGAATATAAGAATTGCACTTACCAATCCATTGGCTCGCAACATAGGTATCTTACTGGTGGTTTCAGCCATAGTAGTCGGTAATGCAGCTTACCAGGGTGGGAATATTTCGGGGGCAAGTATAGGACTTGCCAGTTTATTCAACATCAGTCACACCGCTGGTTTCAATTTTTGGCCTTCTCTTATCGGCTCTTTTGCTTTTGGTTTACTTTGGACCGGTAATTATCGAATAATTGAAAAGGCACTGATTGGTTTAGTAGCAATTATGAGTTTGGCATTTATTTCGACCTTTATAATGACTCAACCTGACTTGATAAATCTGTTATCAGGATTGTTGGTCCCAAGCCTTCCTAATGGTGCCACCCTCACAGTGATCGCTTTGATAGGCACCACAGTGGTGCCTTATAATCTGTTTTTACATTCAGCCAGTGCCCATCAAAAATGGAAAAGCACCGCTCAGCTACCTGAGGCAAAAAAAGATCTGCTTATTTCGGTTTCGTTGGGTGGATTAATTTCTATGGCAATTTTATCAACCGCAGCGACAGCATTTTTTGGACGGCAGATCGCTCTGCATTCGGTGGCCGATTTAGCCCCATCATTAGAGCCGCTATTTGGCCAGTTCTCGCAAGTATTAATGGCGACAGGTTTGTTTGCAGCCGGTATTTCTTCTGCTGTCACCGCACCACTAGCTGCCGCCTTCGCACTCAGCGGTGTACTTAACTTAAACAAACAACTCTCTTCTCGCAGCTTTAAAGCAATTTGGCTGACTATTCTATTATTGGGGATCTTAGTCGCTAGCTCTGGATATAAACCAATATCGATTATCTGGTTTGCCCAGGTGGCCAACGGACTATTATTGCCAATCGTGACGATGTTCTTATTATGGATTATGAATAACCAAAGAATGGGAGAGTTTAAGAATTCAAAGATACAAAATATATTGGGCGTACTCGTGTTACTAGTAACCCTGCTACTGAGTGGTCGTAGTTTGATGTCGGCCTTTGGTATGCTCTAAAACAGGAACAATTAATACACAATGGCTCCTAACATCGACATTAATAGCGACCTCGGTGAAGGTGAAACATTGGCCGATTGTGAAAAAGACGCAATGTTAATGCCTTATATTTCCAGCTGTAATATCGCATGCGGAGGCCATGCCGGTAACGAATTGACCATTGCGACTTCCCTTTCCAATGCAATCAGACATCAATTAAAAGTAGGTGCTCATCCTGGTTATCCGGATAAAACTAATTTTGGTCGTATTTCGCTATCGATCGCTACGAATGAGTTAAAACAGTCCCTAAAGCAACAAATTGATTTAATCTCAACAATAGCGAGCCGACGTAACATTCAACTCAATCATATTAAGTTTCATGGAGCGCTTTATAATGACATCGAAGCAGACAGTCAGTTGGCATTAGAACTCGCTACTTTTTGTAAAAAACATTATCCATCGATGAATCTACTCGGACTCGCCAATGGAAACTTGAAAGCAGCCTGTAAGAAATTAGATATTGATTTCATAGAAGAAGGATTTATGGATCGTGCTTATTTATCCAATGGTAAACTAACCAACAGAAGCCTAAAAGGAGCAGTGTTCGAAAATGAAAAGGAGGTCGTTAATCAGGCCATCGCACTGGCTACGGATCAACCGATTACAACCATCGATCAAAAAGTTATCAAAATCAAAGTTGATAGTATTTGTCTGCACGGTGATAACCGGAATGCTCTAGCAATTGCAAAATCAGTTTACTTGACAATGCAAAAATCCGGCGTCCAGATCAAATGAATGACCTAAATAACAAACTTCTTTCATACAAAATAATCGACAATAGTGATGCTGGCCTAACCGTTATTTTTAACCAACCTTCCAGCGAAACTTTGACCCGCAAAATTGTAACCATTCAACAACTCATAAAAGACTCCATTGGACGTAACTTGCTCGAGATTATTCCTAGTTACCAAAGTATCACTGTGTTGTACGATTTATTAAGAATTTCTAAAGAAAATTTAGAGGTGGAGTTATCGAAAATTCTGAATAATTCGATTGAACCTTCAAACTATCAATCGAAATTATTAGAGATACCGGTTTGTTACCAAACAGAATATGCGTTGGACTTACCGCAACTCGCCAAGCGTTGCCAAATGTCGGAACAACAAGTCATAGCAATTCATACCAAAGAAACTTATCTGGTGCATATGTTAGGATTTTTGCCCGGCTTTTTATATTTAGGTGGTTTGTCATCTCAACTTTATTGTCCTCGCAAAAATAATCCATCGACTAGGATTCCCGCAGGCTCAGTAGCGATCGGAGGCAATCAAACTGGCATTTATCCGGTGGAGAGTCCCGGCGGCTGGCATATTATCGGCCGTACCCCGCTCCCTATGTTCGACCCAACAAGCGATAATCCCGCGATTGCATCACCGTTAGATCAGATTAAATTTATAACCATTGGCCAACCCGAATTTCTCAAGCTGCAAAAACAGTACAAAGAGACAAACCAATGAGCATGCATTTTATCAAAGCAGGATTGCAAACCAGCATTCAAGATCATGGCAGGCATGGTTTAATGCATTTGGGGATTTCTAATAGCGGCGCTATGGATAGCAGTTCGATGAACTTAGCTAACTGGTTGGTCGATAAATCCATTGATTCAGTCGTCATTGAAGTGACTTTAATTGGTCCTAAAATTCGTTTTGAAAAAAACATGACGATTGCTATTTGCGGTGCACAGTTTGACCTGTATCTAAACGGTAACCTGATATTTAATAATGAAACCATTCAAGTTGCAAAAAACGATATTTTGGAGTTTGACCGGCTGCAGCAAGGCGCGCGAGCTTATATTGCATTTTCTGGCGATTTGCAATTAACGCCTCTTTTAGGCAGTTGCTCGACCCATTTGACAGCAAAATTTGGTGGTTTTAAGGATCGACAAATTAACGACGATGATCGTCTGGAAATATCTCCCGGTCGACTTTCACCTAACAGAAAAATCCCAGTCAAAAACGAAGTTATTTATTCAGGTAACTATCTTTTGAGATGTACCGATTCCGTTGAGTCCAAATTATTTAGCCGACATCAAATCAATCAATTTTTCGCGCAAAAATACAAAGTGACACCAGAGTGTAGTCGGATGGGAATCAAGTTGAGTAGTGAATCGATTGTGTTTAAGAACAGACTTGATATTAATTCGAGCGGCTTAGCCCAGGGCAGCATTCAAATTCCAGCTTCTGGTCAAGCGATTATTTCTTCCGTTGATGGTCAAACGATTGGTGGCTACCCAAGAATAGCCAATGTAATAAGTGCCGATTTACCGATACTAGGTCAATTGAAGGCTGGTGATCAGTTAAATTTTACTTTGGTCACCCAATCATTTGCTAAAAAAACACTGGCTGAGGCTCAACTATTTCGAAATAAAATGATGTGTAGCTAATTTATTTTCCAATAAAAATTGGTCCTTATTAGGCTATTTTTCGTTATTGAACTAATTCGAAAATCAAAAGCGAGTACAAAAAATGAAAACAGATATTGCAGAAACAGGAAGTCTACAAAGGATGCTATCAAAAGTCGGCGATAGCCTTGATCAGTTCGTAAAATTTGAACACCCGGATGCCTTTCAAACCAAACAACAGTGGTTAGATAGACTGGATATCTCCCTGCCTCAAAAAGGTATTGGCCTCGATAAAGTAACCGAAGAATTATGCACGTCAGTCATACCGAATGGCTCCCCAGTTGGCAACCCGGGTTTTTCCTCCTTTATAACCACCGGAGCCACAACCGCGTCGTCCCTTGCCACAACAGCAGCAAGTATCGCTTCACCACAAAGGTATATGGGAACAGCCTTTAATTTTTTGGAAGAATTGTCCTTGCAATGGATGGCCGAGATGTTTGATATTGCCCATATGAAAGGGGTTTATAGCAGCGGAGGCTCAGTGGCTAATTTAATTGCACTCGGCGGCGCTCGTCAATATGCGTTTGAAAAAGTTGGATGTGATCCGGCAGCCGATGGAATAGACCGAATTTCAAGCATTTATGCCAGCGAGGAGTGTCATCATACTATTCAACGCTCCGGTGGCGTACTTGGAATAGGAAGACGAGCGATAAAACCAATTGCTTGTGATTCCAAGGGACGCATGAAGATCGATGCTTTGCTGGTAGCTTTAGCAAAGGATGAACAAAACGGGGTACTACCCATTGCGATTGTGGCTAATGCGGGAACCACTAATACTGGTGCAATCGATCCCCTTTTAGAAATAGGCAAAATTGCTAATGATAAGGGTATCTGGTTCCATGTTGACGGTGCTTACGGCCTTCCCGGTATTTTAGATGAACGAATCAAACCACTATATGAAGGCCTTAGGTACGCTGATTCGGTGATTGTTGATCCACATAAATGGCTGGGGGCATCGGTGGGAGTAGCTGCGACCTTTGTTCGGGATCGCGACTATTTGTTGCGTGCTTTTACTCAGGAACCTGCGGACTATTTAGAGGGCTCAGCCAGCCAATCTGAAATTGATCAAACAGATACACCCTCTGAGAAAATCGAGCATTCGCTGGATGATTTCGGCATTCCCTATTTTGATTATGGGGTGGAATTAAGCGCTCCCTGTAGAGGAGTGGTGGTTTGGGCGATGCTCAAAGAAATTGGTGTGGGAGGTATGCGGGCGAGGGTTATCCGGCATAATGACATGGCCAAATATATTTCTGAATTTGCTCATCAACACCCAAATCTTGAGGTTCTGAGCGAACCGACTTTATCGATTTGCTGTTTCCGCTATGTCGATGATTCAATAATAGATTTAAACCTGTTTAATCAACGTCTTCATCGGCGACTGGTCAGAGAAAACAAATTTATGCCTAGCACTACCAGGGTTGGCGGTGCATTAGCGATTAGACCCTGTTACATCGGTGCACGACACGAACAATCACAAGTGGATAGACTACTGGAGGCTGTTTTGAGAATTGGCTTTGACTTAGTTCAAAACATAGAGGATTTTCTCCAAAAACCTCTCGAATAGACGTTTGTCCCCTGTAATAACTTTGGCATTACCTGTCAAATTTGGTGAAAAAGGTAGCTGTTTACCGTAGGTCGTTAATAGCTCCGTTGGGAGTGACACGTCAACCAAATAACCTTGCTCGCCCGGAACCGGGGAAATTGATTTAATCGTACCAACTAGCTGACCGTACTCCACGGCGGGATAACTGTTTAATTCAATGTCGACCCGTTGGCCTAATTCGATTTTACCCACACCGGTTTGATCAATTTGAATTTTACCAATGATCGCTTTAGTATTGTTTGCGACGGTTAGAATAACGTCCCGTGTTTCAATGTGTTGATTCGCACTCCAATATTGCGAAAAAGAGACCTGACCATTTATCGGTGCAAGAATGAGATATTTTTGCTTCCAATTAGCTATTTCATTAACCAAAACAGAATAATAGCTATGTACAGAATGTTTTAGTTGTTGTAGTTTTTCCTGCCGTTGTATTTTGTATTCAGACAAAGAGCCAGACAGCTCATTGAGTTTAACTGTGTAGAGTTTCGATTGAATATTGATGTCATACAAAGCCAGCTGCTTATCAAGGTAACTATTTTCCAGTGGTAATATTTCAGCGCCAGTTATCACGCTTTTTTGTGCAGTTCCCTTTTTTTCTGTAAGATGTCTTTTTCAAATTCGAGTTTTCTTTGCCAAGTTACTTGTTTCTTGTTTAGTTGTTGTTGTAAGAGTCGATATTGTTCGTTCAGAGCTTCAGTGTGCGAAATACGCATCGTTAGTTGCTCTGAATGTTGCTCAATGTTTAGCCACTTTATCGCATTAACCAGTTTGTCAAAACCGGATTGTAATTCGCCGAGCTGGTATTCACCAAGTTCATTGAAGTCTAGAGACGAAGATTCTAGAATCGTTTTAAGTCCGATCAGTTCAATCTCCAACGATTTTAGTTCTTGATAATCAACGGTACTTTCTATCAGTAACAGGGGTTGCCCATTTTTTACTTTCTCATTGTTATCGACATATAACTGTAAAATCTTGCCGTTAACCTTCGAAACCATTTTGATTGGTGGCTGAGATGTTGTAATGATTATACGGCTATTAATCGTATCGGGAAAACGAATAAACCAAGTCAATAACAGCAACAGAACAAAAACAATCGAAACCAAACTAATGCCACTGGTCACTATCCACGAAGGTTCTCGCCCTACAATTGCGTCAATCGGTCGTTCATCGAGAAAAGCTAATCTTGGTGAGTTAAACTGAGGCATGTTAACTCCCCAACTCTAATTGATTTTTTACCAGTTCATAATAATGCCCTTTCTTTTGTGTCAATTGATTATGATCGCCCTGCTCTATCACGTGACCGTTGTTCAGTACAATAATTTGATCGGCATTTTTAACCGTACTTAAACGGTGTGCGATGATCACCACTGTTTTGCCTTTAAAGAAGTACTGTAGATTATTTTGAATTTTTTTCTCATTATTGGCATCTAGCGCAGAGGTTGCTTCATCAAAAAACAGAAAATCAGGATTCTTATAAACTGCTCTGGCAATCAACACTCGTTGAGTTTGGCCACCACTCAGACCGATCCCTTCCTGACCAATTTTAGTCTGATAGCCTAGTGGTAACTGTTCGATTTCTTCATGGATATTCGCTGTTTTGGCGGCGTGTATGACCCGCTCAAAATCAATCGTCTCATTTCCCATAGCGATATTTTTAGCAATCGTTTCATTAAAGATAAAACCGTCCTGCATAACCACACCACACCTGGTTCGCCATGCATCGGGACAGAGGTACTTGAGATCTTGTCCAGCAACCGAAATTCGGCCATCGTTAATAGAATAGAACTTTAACAAAAGCTTCATCAACGTTGTTTTACCGCTACCACTAGTGCCCACTATCGCTGTTGTCTTTTTATAAGGGATCGTTAAATTGAGTCCGTCTAAAACATGATTGCTATCATGGCGTGAATACTTGAAACTCACCTCATGTAATTTAATGTCACCCTGCGGAATAGACTCACAAAGCTCAGCGCCTATTTCCTCTTTTTCTTCCTTCATATCCTGAATTTCGCCTAGTCGCTCCATACTGATCTTTGCGTCCTGCGCCTGACGAATAAATTGCAACAACTGTTCAATCGGTGCGTTCATTTGTCCTAAGATATAAGTAATCGCCATCATCATGCCCAGAGTCAATTCGCCATTAATAACTTGTTGTGCTGCAATAAAAGTGATTAGAATGTTTTTACCTTCATTCAGAAACTACGTTCCAGCCTGCTGATATTGTTCAACCGCTAACGACTTTAATCTCAGGTTAAATAATTTCCCCTGAATAGATTCCCAGGCCCAGCGTTGACTGGCTTCTGATTGATTCATTTTGATCTCAGGCATGCCGTTAACTAACTGGACTATCGAATTTTGATTGGCGCTCATTTGTGAAAACTGCTGATAGTCGAGGACTTTTCTTTTATTTTATTTAAGAAAGGGATTACCCAGCCGATTGAGGCCAGACTACCAATAAAGAAGACGGCAAAAATAGTACCGCTATAAACGGCCATAATGATGCTGAAAATAATCAGGTTGAGCATCGCAAAAACAATGTTAATCGAATGAGATGTCAGAAACTCTTCTATCTTTGAGTGATCGGATACCCGTTGCAAAACATCGCCCAAATTACGGCTAATAAAAATCCCCGGGGCAAGCCCTTCTGCTAACGCAGAACTCACTTCGTGAGCAGGGTATTCTGTTAGAGCAGTGCCAACTGATGATCTGAATGTACGGTCACATTATGACTTTTGAATAAATTTGCTCATTCATTTTACGCCGCAAGCGGCGGGGAATAAAACCCCAAGAGATTTAAAAAAGCCGACACTCATCCCCATGTGTGACGTCAAAGCATGTGCCACCAAATAGCCTGATCCATTAAGAGGTACTTCTGCTATTTTTAATAGAAGCAGAGGAGTCTTAAAATGAGCATGTCAAATACTGAAAAGCAAATCAAGGAAATTAGAAGGAACACCAGAAGAAAGTTTTCTGCTGAGGAAAAGATCAGGATTATTCTGGATGGTCTGAAAGGTGAATATTCCATCGCTGAGTTATGTCGTCGGGAAGGCATTAATCAGAACCTGTATTATCGATGGAGTAAACAATTCCTTGAAGCAGGTAAAAAGCGGCCAGCCGGTGACACCCTTCGCAAAGCCAGCACAGAAGAAGTCACTGGATTAAAGAAAGAAAACAACGATCTTAAACAAGCCGTGGCACAACTCTACCTGCGTAATGACTGGCTTAAAAAAAGTCTGACTGGGGAGGGTGTGATATTGGACGACGGCTGATGTATAGCCAATCAGAGAAGCTCGCCATCATTCGATTGGTGGAAGATTCTGAGTTATCAATACGCCAAACACTTGTCGAGATAAAGGTCAGTCGTAGATGTTTTATCGCTGGTATCATGTTTATGAACGTGATGGATTAGACGGATTAAAGAACCAGAGCAGAGCCAGTCGTCAGCGCTGGAATCGAATACCTGACAGTGTTCGGGAACTGGTGGTTGATGTGGCCCTGGAGCAGCCGGAACTAACGCCCCGGGAACTGGCCTGGCATCTTACCGATACCCATGAGTACTTTATCTCGGAATCCAGTGTTTATCGCATTCTCAAGGCCCACGACCTGGTCACCAGTCCGCAGTTTATTGTAATGAGTGCTGCCGATGTGTTTCAACATCCAACCCATCGAGTACATGAGTTATGGCAAACCGATTTCACTTATTTCAGAGTCGTTGGCTGGGGTTGGTATTTTCTCTCTACGATATTAGATGATTATTCTCGCTGCATTATCAGCTGGCGACTAACGACAACGATGGCTGGTTGTGATGTTACTGATACCCTTGAGGACGCGTTGAGGGTGACCGGTTTATCTAAGGCCAGAAGATTGCTCTCTGATAATGGCCCTTGTTACATCTCAAACGAGCTCCGGGAATGGTTGAAAGGACAGCAGATGGAACATACCCGAGGTGCACCTTACCATCCTATGACTCAACGTAAAATAAAACGTTACCATCGTTCTATGAAAAATGTGATTAAGCTAGAGCATTATTATTTCCCTTGGGAACTGGAAAATGCCATTGCTGAATGGGTGAAACATTACAACCATGAGCGGTACCACGAATCTCTGGATAATGTGACACCAGCAGATGTATATTTTGGACGAAGAAATGAAATTCTGGATCAACGGGCAATCATAAAATCCAGAACATTAATGCAAAGAAAAGTACGAAACCTGCGACTCGCAGGCTAAACTGGACAAGGTGGTTGCAGAAAAGTGTCTCTTAGCAAAAGGCTTAGTTGGCGGTAAATGGTTTGACGACGTACAATTGCTACTCCAGTTGGTCTGCTTATATAACCAGACGAATTCAAAGCTATCGATGATCTCGGGTTTAATGTTGGCATTTGCTTGGATTATTTTGGCACAGCAGGTGACACTGCCCTGTGAATCAAATTTGAATTTCAATTCACTACTTACGCGCAACACCGCATAAGTAGTGACTAATTTACTTACAGAGACTATGGGCAGTTCGCTAGGCACGAGGCAAGTTGCGCGCCACAAAATGATCCGCCGAACTCCCTACAATCTACAAGATCTCCCCAGCAGGCCAGAGTACAGGCGTCAGGAGCAGCTGAAACAAGCCCAGTCATAACAACTATACCTAATCCAAATACAAATCCTAATATTGTTTTCATTTTTTATTCTCCAATTAATTGTTAAGCCCCAGGGTTGGGGGTGTTACTTTTATGTGCCTGAAACAGGCTATCAAAATAAGTTACAAATGCGTTCATAGCACTTCGAAACTTATTTATGATTCTGTAGTGTTCAACAAATCATCGTAAGTACTTTTATTGAAACCAACTATTTTAACTCCGCGTAACAGTGTTAAGGGATAGGAATTACCTTCAAGCTGCTTGAATAATTTCATAGCTTTATCTGAACTCTCAACATCC
>CAZOBX010000216.1:0-10314 GCA_964578045.1 uncultured Kangiella sp.
CTAAAATAGTTACACTGGCCTAGGTTTAACATCGTAATTTTGATTTAGATATCATTATTTACGAGTAACTTATTAATAATTTAAGGAATTTCTGGCTTCCCTTATCCCGAGCTGAGGTTAAATAACACTTTTGAAGTTAGTTGCACTACATATTGACAAACTACTGGTAGCGATTTTCGTATTTATTTTTGCGTTGCATTTCAAATCATTTAGTGATTTTTCCAATAAACTTATACCGACCCAAATCTATTCCTTTAATTTGACCATGGCTTATCAGAGTGATGGATCAGATATCTCGATTCGAACCTATATTCCAGAAGAAAATGAACGCCAGCGTATCTTATCTGAGCAAATCATCAATAACGGATTGGATTACATGTTCACCAGCGATGTTAGCGGCAAAAGGGCCAATTGGAGTGGTTATAGTTCCGCCCAGCAACTGGCGTATCGTTATACGTTGTCGCTGCAGGCAATTAAGTACCAGCTTAGCGCCGATTTAATTATTCCGCAAAACTATCACAGTGAATTGTCTGGCTACTTACAAGCGACCGAGTCGATTCAGGTTCATCACCCAGAAGTTCAATCCCTGTGGAAGCTCATCGCGCCCAAAGACAATAACAATCTGCATGATGTGTTGACCGCAATTTATCACCATACCTATCAACAAATCAAAACCGCACCTTTTAAAGGGGTCACCGATGCAGTTACAGCACTCAGGTTAAAAACTGCAAGCTGCAACGGTAAAAGTCGACTGTTTATCGCTTTGGCTCGATTAAATAATATTCCAGCTAGATTAGTGGGCGGGGTGATTTTAAATGGGGTCAATAAAAAGACATCTCACCAGTGGCTAGAAGTTTACGCACAAAATCAATGGATCCCCTTTGGCCCAACCAACGGAAATTTTGCCGAGTTACCCGCTAACTATCTGGAACTTTATCGGGGTGATCAAAACCTGTTCAGACACACCGTTGATATTAATTTTGATTATCAGTTTTCGTCGAAACAAAGTTTAGTTGCACCTGCGGTATACAATCACCAGCAGAACCTGGCAGAAAGTAATAAGATTGATGTTATCGGATTATTGCTATCGATGGGGCTTGATCCAAAAACCATTGGCCTGTTTTTGTTGTTTCCTATTTGTACTTTACTCATTACATTTTTAAGAAATTTAGTCGGCTTGAAAACCTTTGGTATATTCTTACCGATGTTGATTTCGGCGGCTTGTATTTTTATTGGTTTTATTAAGGGGGTTGCTGGCTTTGCCTTCATTCTGTTAACCAGTTTCATTGCTTACCATTTTCTGGAGAAATTAAAACTTTTAAAAATACCCCGTTTGGCGGCAATTATTACCATTAATACCGTCATATTCGTCTTAGGACTTCTATTTATCGGTGCAAACAATCGGCTTGAATTTGGAATGTTATCGGTTTTTCCGGTTATTATTATCAGTTTTATTGCCGAGAAAATTCATCGGATTTCTCAAGACGGAGATTGGCAGGAGCTATTAAATCGAGTTTTAGGTACGCTTGTTTCAATTACTGGCTGTTATTTGTTGTTAGCTTCTTTTATGTTACAGGGGCTTTTTTCCTATTACCCGGAGAGCTTTCTATTGGTACTCGCCGGGCAAGTTTATATCGGTAGATGGACGGGGATCAGAATTAGCGAGCTATTTCGTTTTAAAAACATCTTAGCCAATCCCAGCTACCCAGTTATCGGAATCAATAGCAGAAACAGAGAATTCATCTATCAGTTAAATGAACAAGGATTGCTCGATCTTGCCACCGACAAACTTGCCAGTAAAGCTCGACTGAGTGAATTTTCGATTCCGGTGCCGCAAACTATTTGTTACCTGGCCAAGCTCTCCAAAATCGACGAAATAACAAGCAAAATATTGCGTAAGGACGGATTTGCCCTCAAACCAAATCAGGGTTCGCAGGGAAGTGGCATCGAAATTATTAGGGCTTATCGACAAGGTATCTTTTATTCTGCTTCAGGAAAAAAGCTACGTCTTGACGATATTAAAAGACATTGCCATGAAATTCTTGCGGGCAGTTATTCTCAAACGGGTGAAGAGGATGTTGCTTATTTTGAGCCGCTCATCCAACAATCCAATGACTTACAGAAAATGTCGCCTTTTGGCCTTTGTGATATTCGAGTGATTCTTTGTAAAGGAAAGGTGATTAGCGCAATGTTGCGTATGCCAACCAAAAATTCATCTGGAAAAGCCAATTTACACCAAGGTGCTATCGGTGTCGGCATCGATATTAGAACTGGATTAACTCAGACAGCAAAAACTAAAAATAAAGACATTGCCAAACACCCCGACAGCCAGGAAAATCTAATCGGTTTTCAAATTCCTTTTTGGGGTGAAATAATTTCAATGGCTAAAGCCTGCCAGCAGGCGATCCCGCTCGGTTACATCGGTATTGATATCTGTCTGGATAATCAACTTGGACCTTTGGTCTTGGAAGTCAACGGTAGGCCCGGAATAGAGATTCAAAATATACAAGAACGAGGGTTTTATAATGAACTCTCACAATGATATTGATGTAGAAAAAACTCCAGTCGCCAAGGTGAAGTCGACAGGCGAACCCTCTGAAGAAATGTTCAATGATTTAAAACATAAAACTAAATTGGCGAATGCACTTCCGATCACATTAATTATTATTTTTCTGTCGATTGCCGGGATCTTATTTGAAAATAAATTGGAATCCAGTTATTCCAACACCATTACAATCAGTTTAATGCCTGATAATGAAGAGTCCAATGAAAAAGAGGTGGAGGAGCCCGTCGAAGTCAATGACAATACACGATTAGCAGGGAGTAGCTTGTATGAAGCGTTCAGAAATGATCAGGTCGAAATAGATAGTGTTGACCAGTTTGAACTATTCAAGGGATTGTCGGCATCAGAAATCTTGGTTGCAAAATCAATTGCGGTAAAAAAATTAAGAGATAAAAAATATTATGAAAGGTCGCTTGAGCTTATTGTCAGTTTAACTCAGCAGCAGCAACAAGCGTTGCAATTAATTTTTTCTAAAGCTTTCCTGTTGGCCAAGTTGGGACATCATTCAGCGGCGATCATCAGCTATGAACATCTTTTGTCCTTGCAGCCAAATCATCAAGCCGCAAATATTAACCTAGGATTATTATATTTGCAGCATGGTTTTACTGTAAAGGCCGAACAAGTCTTTATTAGAGGTATTGTAAATACCGCTGGAAATAAAAAGGCTAAAAATTATACTGGCTTAGGTGACGCATTGTTCCACCAACAAAAATTTCAGGATGCCATCCTAAATTACCGAAAGGCGATTGAATACCGTCCCGCATACGCGTTAACCTGGCGCAAACTAGCAAAGGCCGCACGAAAACAGGCAGACCACCCACTAGTCCTGGACAGCTATCAAAAGTCGATTTTACTCGATAAAAACAGTGCAAAGACAAGAGTGGAATTTGCCGGCTATCTAAATAGTCGATTGGAATTTTCATCTGCTATCGAACAATTAAAACAGGCAAAACGAATTGATCAGGAAAGTTTTAGCATTCGATTGAAATTGGCCTTTGCTTATATACAAGCAAAAAAACCGATCAATGCGAAAAAACAGTTAAATCTGGCTAAGAAAAGTATTCAACAGCCATTCGACAAAAGACGCAGCGAGGCATTGCAAAAATACTTATCGGAAAAATATCCAGACGCGATTAATCTAATAAAGAATAATCTGAGCGACAATCCTGACAGTGATTTCGATCTTTATTTGTTGGCCAAGTTTTATCTGGCTGCCGATAAAGCTAAGTTGGCTAACCAGTTTATTGAAAAGATAGGCAAGGGTTCCGATTATTATTATCAAGCTAATTATCTGATTGCCGATTATTGGTTCAAGAGTGGTCAAACGGACAGATCAATAACGCAATTTCGTCAGATAACATCAATCATAAATGATAATCCGATGGTCCTTAATCAAGCATCAAAGGCAGAACAACAAGCCGAAAACTATCCAGAGGCGATTGAACTGCTTAACAAAGCACTAGAAGCAGGCAGGAGTCGGCGGCTATTATTGCGCAGAGCGGATCTATACTGGTTGCAGGGAGCGCAGGATATCGCCATTAATCAGCTAAATGAGTTAGTCCAGGAATATCCAAGTTATTTGCGAGCAATTTACCACCTGGCCAGCTATAATCTCCAGATGAATGATAGCGCCAAGGCGATAGAAGGCTTTGAAAGTTTATTAGCGCAACGTGCAACTTATGGGGATGCTCAGTATCAGCTAGCAGTAATCTATTTTGAACAATCAGATTTTGCCCGCAGTCAGGACCTATTGGCCGGATATTTACAAAAAAAGCCCGATTCCAAACGTACAAGGCTTCTGTATGCACGGTCGTTTTGTGAAACCGGTCAATCTCAATCTTGCAAAGAACAGTTAGAATTAGTCCTTAGACTAGCGCCTGACTATCTACCAGCACTGGATTTACAACAATCAATACAGAATAATTAAACTTTAGGCACTAGTGAACTTATTATGAATTTCTTACAGGCAACCTCTTTACATGATTAGTATTCGTAAATTTTTGATATCAACGCTTATCTGTTGCCCTGTAGTGGCGATTGCCTCAGACGATAAAGCACTAAATGCGACAATTATGTATGGCCTGGATTCTAATCCCCATAAGTTATCCAGCGGGTTAAACCCTTCAGAGCAGAATTTTGCCGCGGCTGAGGTTAAATTACGGACCAGTTTCTTTAAAACCATCTATTTTAACGCCAAAGCCACTAAGTCGAAGTATTTTGATGACGCCCGTGCTGACGAGTTCTACGCTAGCGCAAACTTGGCGCTAAAATCTGACTTTAAAATTTTCAAACGAAAGTTCAAATATAAGATATCCGCTAATCATCGTACCAAAGACAAAACTTATGTCAGTAAAACCACCGGATTGGTCGCTACTTTTGGCGGGCAATCCATTGCTGATCGCTATGATTCTAAGCAGAATAACTACCTGGCTGAACTCTCATACAAACCTTACAACTACCTTAAACTCGAAACTTCCTATAGGACGCGTGACAAAAGCTACCAAGAGTTCGAAATCGCCGGTTTGAGTAATTTGGATTATAGCCACCAGGAGTTGGTACTTGGTATGGAGTATAAAGCCTCAGAGCTTGGTAAGTTTTATCTTAACCTGGGTGTTAGACAGCGCGAATATGACGATAAACGAACCAAAGATCTTGATGGAGTAGACATCATCGACAGCAACCTGATTTATGATTATCATACGGTTAACATTGGTTATATCTACCGGCCAAGCAAGGATATCCGCTGGAAATATTCCTATCGGTACGAAGATCGCACCGATAACGGATCGGGCTATTTTGATGCTAATAGCGGTTATTTATCCATTGCAGGCAAATACCGTTTAGGAGACTACCACTTTTTAAAAAGTCGGATTAAATATTCAAGATTCTCTTTTATAAATCAACTTGACCCAGGTGAAGAGCCATTAGATGAAGATGCCAAAGAAAAACAGGGTGTCTCTTTAATGGTAGGGTATGAGTGGGTTGTAGCAACGCTGTTTGATTCAAATTTTGCGCTTTACCTTGAACTTGAATATTCAAACTTTGACAATACTGATCTTTTTTATGATTATGACAGAAGTATCGCATCGTTGGGTATTCGTTGGTCAGCCTTTTAGAATATTTTATAGAATGGCAAAATAACGGCAAATAGTCGCGGAGATTCGTTTGATTTAACCGCGTTTTATATTATCATGCGCACTGCTTTTTCTATCAACTGTTGATAAATCTGGTCCGGTCCAGATTCAAAAGCGCTTGTAGCTCACTTGGATAGAGCGGCCCCCTCCTAAGGGGCAGGTAGCAAGTTCGACTCTTGCCAAGCGCGCCATTTTTAAAGGGCTCCAGCTATTTTCTCATTTTTTAATACCACTTCCTTATGTTCTAAATCTTAACAAAATACTTCAAATTTCTATAATATTTCACTACCTGTCGCCAAAACGGTAATTTTAGCGAAATTGGCCTCTGTGACCATCCTGTGACCAAATGTTGGTAACAGGGATTTTAAGAATCTCTTAATCAGTCAGTTTACGGATATATTTTCGTATATTTTTGTCGTTTCTGAGTGCCATTGATTTTGATATAAATTGCGGTATTGATTTGCTCGCTTACATAGATATTCTCTGAACATACTGTTGGATATATTCACCAATTTACAAATGACTAAAACTTTTGGTTGGATGTTTTTCACTGGCGATGCATGTCGCAAAATATCTTAAAGCGTAAGTTTGCATGTGTTTTTCGATTGGCTCAAATTGACAACACAGCTGCCGGTCGCTGTCTTTATCTTGTAGGTCTCAAAAGTCCGAATCACGGTCCTCTGAGTCTATGTATTTGAATGGCTGTTGCTGCAAAAGCGGTCATCCAAGGGCTTTGAATTTTGTTCTCTTAGCTGCCAAAAGCGGAACTTACACTGAATCGAGTTACAGCCGAATAATATCTAGGAGAAATGCTTTATAGCGGTCACAGGAATCACATTGAATGAGTGGAAGAAAAACCTCACAGCAATCGCTTTGTATGTAGGTACTACAACTAAACGACTCAAAATAGGTCCTACCCCAGTTTTGTGGACACATCTATAATTGAATTGGACTTCCTTCGTTTCCGTGGACAATTATGCTGTTGACGCCATTGCTTCTTCAAAGGCCACTGGACTGATATTTCCTATATGTTGGTGGCGTCTAGCCCTATTATAAAACACGTCAATATAATCGAATATTTCTGCTTTAGCAATTTCACGTGTTTTAAATATATGTCGTCTTACTTTTTCCTTTTTGAGTGTGCTAAAAAAAGACTCAACAGCGGCATTGTCGTAGCAGTTGCCTCGACGACTCATACTTGGTATTAGTTGGTGTTCTTCACAAAATCGATTCCAGGCATCGCTACTAAATTGTGAGCCTTGATCTGAATGAATAATGACTTCACCTTTTGGGGCTCGTCTCCAAATAGCCATTAATAACGCGTCTAATACAATTTCTTTTGCTAACGTTGGTTTCATTGACCAACCAATAATTTTTCGAGAAAATAAATCCATTACTATCGTTAAGTATAGCCAACCTTGATAAGTTCGAATATATGTAATATCCGTTACCCAAACCTTATCGGGCTTGTCTACCGTAAACCGCTGATTTAACCTATTAGGTGCAGCAATTGCCGGTTTACTATATTTATGACGTGGTGCCTTATATCCTCTCTGAGCACTTAATTTGTGACGTTTCATAAGCTTTGCGACTCGGTTTCTTCCACATGTTTCGCCTAGCTCTCTTAAATCGCAAAGGACTCTAGGTGAGCCATATATTCGTCCACAGGCGGGATGAACAAATGATGTGTTCTGCTCCCTAATTGCATCAAAAACCTTCGATGTTGAAATGAATGGGTTGCTAAAGCAATCCATTTTTTTAATTTAGGAGAAATATTTCATGAACCTTTATCTAACTACAAAACAACTTGCCGAACGTATCGGTTATACACCACGTACTGTTCGAGACAAATTAAAGGACGTTGTATTTTTGGAAGGAAAGCATTACGTTAGACCGTTTGGAGGCTCTAGGCGCGTTCTTTATATTTGGGAAGACATCGAACAAGAAATGATATTGGCTTCGTTGAGCAATAATTCAGCTTTACTTATGGCTAGCGGAGCTACCTGTCATGGGTAGTATTAATATCCGTAAAGAAACGGGACTTCTTTATTTCGACTTTCGTTTTCAGAATAAGCGCTGTCGAGAACAGACCGCGTTAAAGGATAATCCGGCTAATAGGCGTCGCCTAAAGGAAATCATGCGTAAAATAGACACCGAAATATTGATTGAAACCTTCATCTGCCAAAATCATTTTCCTAATAGCTTAAACTTAAAGAAATTTGCCAATGAGTTCTCATTAGGCACGTGAACGGTGATTCCTAAATTTAAGGAGTTTTACAAAGAATGGTTAGAAGAGATGAAAGGGGAGTGGCGTTCTACCAATTATACTCGAACATTGTGCTATTTAAATTTATATCTACTGCCTGAGTTCGGCGAAACTAGAGTTGACCTAATTTCAAAATCACAAATCATGAAATTTCGTTCGCGTTTAGTCGCTCGAAAAAATCATCTTTCGGCGAGTTATATTAATCATATTATTAATCCACTTAGAATGATTTTACAAGAAGCAGGCGGTCGCTTTGATTTCGTTTCTACTTGTAAGGATATACGTTCATTAAAAGTCCCCAAGACCGACGTGAATCCGTTCTCAACGGCAGAAGTTAATTTAATAGTAAATAATTGTCGAAAAGATTATAAAAGCTATATTATCACTCGCTTTTCTACTGGCATATTGTTGGTTGTGTTGTTAGTGATTTAACGTGGTCCTTTTAATTTAATATATTTTAGTGATATTGTTGTCTACATGATTAGGAGAAAGAGATCGAACGATTTTAAGTAAAGAGTTTACTGGCAGCCCCACAGAATCGAACATTTCTTGAGCAAAACCAATGGTTAGATCTTGTCGAACGGTGCCAAAGCTCTCTTCTTCAGTTAGAGTGGAATCCTGTGCGCCATTTGCCAACCACTCACAAATTACCTTGATCATTCGTTCTGCTTCTGCCTGATTCATGTTTCGTTTCGTTGACATGTCTACCTCCTGTTTCAAGTAAAGAGTCTTCCTAGCTCATTTTTTGGGCAATTAGCTCAATGTGCTTACTGTTAACTTCTGACCACTTGGTGTGCGAACTACTCGCTAAAGCATCGGCCATCGATAGAAAGCCAAAGGCGACTTGACAAACAAATTCGGTGTTTTTCTCATTGACAGCCGCTGAGGACATCAAGACACCAACTACGTTTCCAACGTTTCTGCGTACTAAATTCCCAGTAAATTTATTCATATTTTATCTACGTCCTTTATAGTTATCCTAAATCGTTACCCTTAACTCTTTATTAGCAATAGACAGCTCCACAGCTATTTCAAGAAGATTTCTACATGAGTCACAACCAAGGGAATGCTGTTCGAATATGTCCGACAACCGCAAGGACAATTTTTTGTTGATGTACGTACTAGCAATTCCCTGAAATTGTTCACAAGATAAATTGCTAGAAGCACTTTCTCTATTTACTACTTCTAGCTCAGTATCCGTTGAATCCATGAAGTCAACTCCATTTGTTATTATTTTGTTAGTAAGGTCTACCCATGAAAATTGCAAAATTTACTAAATCTTTATTAAGTACACTCGTCCTTCAATGTGGGCTTAGTATGGATTAATTTCTCAGAATCATGTTACTGACAAAAACCTGAAACGGCCCTTCTAAACGTTGACAAAAGTTAATTAGGGTCTGAAATCCTGACAAAAACCTGACTCAGCGGAAAATCTTATAAATTTTTAATAAAAAGACATACGAACTATTGCTTCGCACGAAGTTTTTTGTCGCAGATCTTTAATGTTTTAACATTTCTGAAGAAGTTTTCTGTAGGTTTTCCTTCAGTGCAGAAGCATTAAAACCTAAATTTGAGGCATTCTAGGGGGGGAGAAAAGGGTTAGTCGCTGTCACAAAATAGCGAAAGGAGGGCAATGCCCTCAGATATTAATTTATCGAGGTGCCTTTTTGATGTTTTGTTTCTACTCGGAGACTCTAAGTCGAAAAGCAGCTAGATTATTCTGAACTACTCCTTTTGGATTAGTCACCAGTACAGTCATATCCTTATTGATCGAAAACTTTGTAGTCCTCAGAGAGCTAATTTCTTTAACTTCCTTAGTGATTAAATTTTGACCAACCAGCATTCTTTGACCCTTTATATTTTTAACATACAACAACTGATTGCCAATAATGTCAAAGGAAGTAGAGTCCACGATACGAAAGGGTGACTCAAAAAATACAGTTTCCTCACCTGCCCAATTTCTCTTATACAGCACCGGTGCTAAGGTATCCTTATTGAGTCGGAAAAAGTAGACTCCATCCTGTACAGCTTTAGGCATAAATCCGTTAGTTATTATTGATTCCTTTAAAGAAATAATATTCAGATGCCTGATAACTGCTCCATTTCTTGTTTCTGTACCGAAAAAAAGTGAATCCCCATTTTCGGAAAATGAAATACCGGAGATAGCAGCCTTGGTTTTATAAAGTTCCTCGCCAGAAGCATCAACCAAGTACAAATAGCCACCACTCTCAAACGTCACATAGCGGCTATAGGGGGATATGGCAAGATCGAAGAATATAACAGGCGATGTAAAGTGTGTAACTTGAACTGGTACTTGATCAACCGTGATAAAAATCTGGTAATGACCATTC
>CAZOBX010000217.1:0-10308 GCA_964578045.1 uncultured Kangiella sp.
CCCCCTCTCCCTCTGGGAGAGGGTTCCCTCATGGGACCTACTTTTGGTGGGGAGAGGGGCTTTTTGTCAAGGCTGAACTATTTTAATTACTGCCGGGGCGCCGCTATCTGAGCTAACAGATCGGCAATTACTTGCTCGACGCTGATACCTTCTATTTCTAATTCTGCCGATAACACGATCCGATGACGTAGCACGGCTAAGGCCACCGCTTTGATTTCATCCGGCGAGACAAAATCACTGCCACGAACCAGCGCCAAAGATTTAGCCGCTCTCACTATAGCAATGGATGCTCTAGGGCTTGCGCCCATTTGTACGCCCGACCACTCACGGGTCGCAACCACAAGACGCACCGCATAATCATAAATAGTATCATCTACTCGCACTGACGCCGCAACTACTTGCAATTGTTCAATGATTTCGGCGGAGGTAACCGCAGTCAAACCTTTCATTAACACCGAATCATCGATGGTATCTATCGTAATGGTTCGGACCAATTTGATTTCATCCTCAATTGACGGGTAATCAATCAGAATGTTCATTAAAAAGCGGTCCAGCTCGGCTTCTGGAAGCGGATAAGTGCCCTCCTGCTCTAGAGGATTCTGGGTCGCCAGAACCATAAAAGGCGTACTGACCGGTAAAGATTTTCCTTCAATAGTAATATGTTTCTCCTGCATCACTTCTAATAGAGCTGACTGAGTTTTCGCCGGTGCACGGTTAATTTCATCAGCTAATAGTAAGTTAGTAAAAGCCGGTCCTTTGCGTATACGAAATTTCTCCGATTTTTGATCGAACATCGCATGGCCGGTAACATCACTGGGCATTAAATCCGGAGTAAACTGGATACGAGAAAAATCGCCGTCAAAACTTTTTGCAATCGCTCTCACTAACAATGTTTTACCTAAACCGGGAACCCCTTCAATCAATAAGTGGCCTCCCGCAAATAAACAGGTAAGTGTCATTTCTACGATTGAAGCCTGACCTATCAAGGTCGAATTAATATTTTTACTCAAGCGCTTAATTATTTGGTTGGCTTGTTGAAAAGTCATAGGATCTGAATTTCCTACCGATACACTTTGAGCGACAGGGGGAGAAATATCTGCCTTATTTTGTTCAACATCCAACGGTCGATTAGATTTGTTTTGTTGCCCGCCAATATCTAGATTTGTATTTTCTTCGGTCATTTTTTTATTCCACTTTTGAGATTTTGCAATTTAGTAACATTTTGCCTTTGCTAGTCTATTTTTTATAATCTAATTGTATAACTGTAATTTTCTAAATACTTTCGACTCGGTTCCCCCTCTTTGTGAAGAGGGGGTAGGGGAGATTTAAAGTTCATTGAAGTTATAAATAAAACTAAATGATAACCTCTAGTTAAGTCAAATCCCCCTTTGCAAAGGGGGAGGTCTTGTTTAAATCTGTTTTTTCAATTCCTGTATTAACAAAACTTTTCTAATAAAACTATCTTGGTTTTGCCCTTCATCTTGCCACAATATCGCGATTTCGTTCTTATTCTTACCGCTCAATTGTGACAATTTTGCTATCTTTTTACTGGTGCTGATTCGACTATATTGATGAATAGATTTCTTTAATCGTAATTCCAACATGGCCATTAGCCCTTTCAATAATGCTTTTCCTGAGTCATTCCGATAGCTAAATTCCCCGGCCGCTTCAATATGCTGCATAATTTCACGCTGAACTCTTAACTCATCCGCTCTGGGCGGGCCTTTTCGCCAGCTGGCTGAAAATAGGATCGCACCAATCAATAGAATAAAAGATATGATAACCATCGGGATCAAATCGGCCATGATCAAAATTAGAGACGGTTGTACTGTATTATACAAAAACCATACATTGTCGGCACCGCCAACTAATTGATATAAAAACATCGCATGGTCATAGTCATCAATCGAATAGTTTTTCCAAATATCCATATCGGTGACTACGGTTATCATTCCTTTATCATAATCATATTGAACAAAAAGATCCGAATAATCATTGCCACCAATATAGGATGCATCGCCACTCGCATCCTGCAGGTAATAGTTATAATCAAAAAGTACTTTTGTTTCCTCATCAATATCTTCAAAAGTCATTTTAGTCAATCGTTCGTCTCTTTCAAGATCCCAACTATTATCAGGATTTTCATAAAGGCGGACACCTAGTTCATCTAACAGAGTATCTCGACTGGTTCCCAGGTCGTCATCATAAATCTCAGTTGCCAGCAAGATTAAATGACCTCCGCCGGATAGCCAGTCTTTGATCTTTTGACGTTTTTCGCCAGTTAATCCAACTCGAGTACTTTCGATAATAAGTGTATCGTATGGTTCGAGATTTTCATCAAGAATCGAATAGTTTTTTTGGCTAGCGGCCTTTTTACCGACACTTTCAAGAAATCTTTCTGCGGCAAAAAATGGATTAGCTCTTGCTTCATTGGTTGCGCCAATGTCTTTTTCAACAATCACTTTATCAAAATTAGTGTAAAACCAATAAAGGTATCCCCCAATGACTATTACAATAATAGATACAACCCAGGTGGCGGGTGAGATCGTAATTTGCTTATTCATTACTCACCTGCCTTTTAGTGTTACTTTGTTGATGCAATTTCTCAGCTTTGTTCATCACGACTGGCCACTGATCACAGAGCTCATTTAACTCCGTTAAATCAGGAATCTGATGAGCGTAAGCGAGTGCCCGCCAATTTTTAGTGAGTGACCTCATGTATTGCTGACTTTTCCGGTTTACCTGAGTTGATATCTGCTTCAAGCATTCTAACTCGGTATATCCTTCTTTAATGACCGCATCACTATTATCAATATACCAAATCAAACTTGCGCGATACAACAAGCTTAATGCTTCACGATATTGTTTATTCTGGATCATTTGTTTAGCGATAAACCATGGTTTATCGGGGAGGCTTTGGCTGTTTAAATCCAGACCAAATAATCTAACGGGGCGCTTGCGCAGCACTTTTTTGTTACTTACCCCTCTAACCAGCAAATGTTTGTATTTTAGAATCAAAAAGATGATCAATACTGCCAAAAAAATCCAAAGAGCAAATTCGATCAGCACTGCGAATATTTTTGCAAAAACAAACCAGCCTGAAGAAATTCTTGAATCAGGATCATCTTCTTCAGTATCTTTAGAGAATCGATACCGATTAGTTTCTTCAGTTTTCATCTGATGAAAATCTTTACCTTGTTTTATTGCTTCAATGATTTTTTTTGCGTTGGCATGAGAAAGATTGTCTAATTCGATTTCGCCCATCCAATCGGGGGCGGATTTCTGTTTATTGTCAGTTTCTTGCTGGCTGGATTGCTCAAGCTTCTCACTGGTATCTGCCTCAGCAGCGCTAAGATATTGTGGAGTAGAAATATTCGCCATCAAGATTATCATGCCAACCGAAACCCAACTGGCTAAACGGACTTTCATATTCGACGAGCGCTCTGATAAGCGTGAGGCTAACCGTTTAAACGCCAGTTCGATATCCCAGGCCTCCAGATGAGTTCTTTGATTAAGGTAAAGAGCAAAACCGCAGGCAACGTAAAATGGGGCCACCAGGCTAATTGCCAGATAGCTAAAAAAATTAAAAATAAAAGCAACAAAATTAGAATCAACATCTGCAATGATCCATTTCCACAAATCGAAATTTTCCAGGTATACATCGGGGATCATTAAGAAAATAAGGGCAAGCGTCGATAAATAGACAATTGTTTCTACCAAAGAAAAAATAATATGCAACCAAACAGCGCTGCCTGAATCGCCGGAATGGATCACCCGCAGCCTTTTTGTACGGGCATGACCTTTTAAGCCTTCTAATTGAATAAGCGGTAGGTCGAACGAACGTGTAAAGCTAAAACGCCGCAATGTAAGGCTTAAAAACCATTGGATTTTAGCAACCGAGAAAAATGCTTTAATACACTGTTTGGCACTAAGTCTTTCGCCGAATAATTCCCGACTCAGAAAATGCAAGAGTGGCCGTTCTAAAACAGGTTTTAACCACCAAAAAATTATAATCATCCATTCCGGCGATTGCCCAAAAACTCCAGCGAGTATCAAAAATAGAGGGAAACTAATAGCAAACCAGATCTTATAAAGCACCACCGCATGCTTTTGCACCAGTGAAATGCCCAGATCGATGGCTTCCCATCCACGCCGAGGTCTGATTTTAGCAGTGACTTTTTCAAGATCCATGGGCTAGACCTTTACTTCGACCCAGTAGCGTCAAGTAACCGATCACTATTGACCAGAAACCAAGACCTACCCAATACTTGGTATTGGCTGTCACAATATGAGTGGATGACCAGAAAGCTTCAACAAAAGCGGCGATCAGTAGCAAAAATATTGCACCATAGACTAACTGGATCGCCGATTTTGCAGAATTAACCAAAGCCTGTTTTCTTGAATAAACCCCAGGTGATAAAATTGCCCAGCCAAGTTGTAAACCGGCCGCGCCGGAAATAACAATGCCGGTTAACTCAAATGCACCGTGCCCCACAACAAACGAGAAAAATGTTTCAGAATAGCCAATGTTATAAATATGCCCGGCAATTGCACCAAAAAAGAATCCGTTAAACAGTAAAAAGAACTGACTGCCGATGGTCAATAATATCCCGCCTGCAAATGTTTTAAATGCGATGCCAATATTGTTTTGAATATAATGGCCAAACATTAAAAAATCACTGTCAGAATCCCGCTCGGTACCAAATCGTTCAGCAGCGGGGTCATACATACTTTCTATACTGACTACAGTATTCGCATCGACAATCATATAAATCATATCTGGAAATACCAACATTAAGAGGAAAATGACCACCATGGGCATATAGAAAAGAGCCGTTGCGGTCCAGATGAATTTAGATTGCTCGCGTACAGCTTGAGGAAATCCGAACAGAATAAAACGATAAATATTTTGAAATATGCCTAGTCGTTTTTGGTAAAAAGACTGGTGTCCACGAAAAACCAATGCCTCTAACCGATGGATCAATAGTGGACTGTAATGCCTTTCTCTAGCCAAGGATAAACAATAACAAAGCTGACGATAATTTTCCGCAAAGCCTTTTAACGATATATCGCCTTTTTCCCGGTTCCGCTTTAAAGCCTCCGCCAGGTTCACCTGAACTTCAAAGGTTTTCCAGCTATCTTTATATCTTTCTTCGAATTCTTCTTGTCTCATTGATGGCCTCTAAGCCATTTGGCAATTCTTTTTAACAACTTAGCAGCATCGAGCGGATCTCTTTTGGTTTTATCCTGAGCCAGCCAGGGAGCAAGATAGCCAGCCAATTCATGGGTTCTTGCCTCGGACATTCGCTGACTTCGTTCGGCGAAACTGATAATCGCGCTTTGTTCTTCCAGCGTCAGTGGAATTTTAGGGGCCAAGCCATCTTGCTCATAAGTCAGCTTTTCATCTTTGATGGATCGCCGATGAACCACCAAGGTGCCAGCGGCTAAATCGCCGAGGCGTTTGAAATCTTTGTTGATTAGCATAGAGATAACCCCAAAACCAAACAGCATGGGTAGGAAGTCAGCAAACCGTAATAAATTGCGAACAATTGATGAGGACCAATCGATCGGAGTTCCATCGTCATTGATTACCATGATGCCCATGGATTTCTTGCCGATGGTTTGACCTTGATTAAACACCTCAAACAGAACGGGATAAAACCATTCGACCAGAAAAATAAGGATAAAAAAGATCCCTTGACCGAAATTACCCAGGTAACCCAAAACACCAGAAACCACAGCAAGTCCCATCCAGCGAACCAGAAGATCGATCATAAAGGCTAAAGAACGGCTGACCAGACCGGCCACCGCTAAAGATAGTTCAACGCCTTCAGGTACTTCTATTTCTCTGGTTGTGTCTAACATTTTTAAAAAACAATCATATATTGTTAATGGCTACTACGTTTGGTGTTATGTCTTGGTAATAAATACTACACTAAAGTCTTCTACGTCTGAACGCAAAAAAACCTCAATAGCTAAATTTTATTGTCGATTCTTCTTTAATAGATTTCTTATCGAGTTTCTCAAGTTACTCACAGGATCATTATTGGTGTCGATTCTTGGTATTGTGACACCATAATAGATAGCTTCACGTATTTGATTTGATTTATCGATGTGCTCGACTATTTTGTTGGCTGTAACGTAGTCTTTTTTAGTATTAAACGAATGAACAATTTTGATACCTTTCTTTTGTGGTTCAATTTTTCGTTGGTATTTAATAGTATCAGATTCGATTGTTATATCTGTATCATCGAGCTGCCATTTAAAACTGTTGTTGTAGTTAATTTCAATACTATGCTCAAGCCTAATAGGATAATAAGTTGCAAGTGGCATCGAACGGTCTGCAACCTGAGGTTTTTCTATGTATGAACTGATAAGATCTCCATAAAGTGCAATTTCGTAGTTACTGGTATCAGTCTGCCAAAAATCGGGAATTAGAAATTCAACTTTCACTTGAATGCTATTATTGATATCGTCATCGTTCACTGTTGCGTTACCAAGAAGTTCAATTTTTGGATACTGTCGAGAAAAGTAGTTTTTATAACCTTTTGACAAATTAGTGAGACCATCGGCAGCAAGTCGGCTTCTAGTATTCTCAGCTTGGGAGTACCGATAGTCAAAGATTACCGACATTTTTACTGAATCGTTATAGTTTTCAGAATTTATCACTTCTCTTATTGCTATTGAACCAACCTTTGATTCATTGTCCATTCTAGTTAGCGAGTCACTTTCGGACTTTATTACCAACGCATATTGGTAATCACTTACACCTATGTTGTCAAGGCTCCCATATTGGAGCTGTCGAGTTCCGTCGACCCAATAGGTTTTACCTTCAATAATAAATGTTGAAATGACATGATCGAACGATCCTGGCTGTGGAATTCTATCTTTTACAGCCTTACCTGTACGACTTGAAACCAACGCTGGGTAAGCCTCAATATCTTGCATTGATAACAGCGTGTTTATAAACATTGCTTTGTCTTTACAATCACCGAATTTTCGTTCAAAGACAACATCAGGATTGTAGGGACGATGGCTATTTTGTCCTATTTCTATGCCAAAATACCGAATGTTATTTTGTGCATAACGAATAACTTTTTCCGCATATTGCTTTTTGGTTTTGCTTTCCTTGGCCCACTTTTGGCTTAACTGGATCAGTTTTTTATTTTTTATTTGAGGAATTTTGTATAGATCAATCGCCCAATCTATAACCCCCTGCCAACTATCATATTGAGAAAATCTAATGACACCGTAGGGATTATACCAATAGGGGTATTCGCCTTCGTCATATATAGGCTGGCCCGATGTTTGGTCCCAAATATAGCTGAATTCATCTCCATGATTCTCAATTTCGAGCAAGCTTTTTTCGACTCCATGTACTTGATGATGAAGTTTTTTGTCTGTTATGAAGCGAATATAGGTGCGGTCAACAGAAATCGACCAATTGGTCGGAAAACTAGCAAAATATTCCTGGCCAAAAATGGGATTACGTCCCCTTACAGTGTACGCATATTCGATTATATCACCGACCTGTACGTCATTAAGTATCACTAGTGCAGTTACCCCACCATCGTATATTCCCTGTGAGTAACTTTCTTCACGTTGTAATAAACGAATATCTGCCGCGTCGGTTATATCTTTTACTTCACCGGAGCGATGGCGTTTTAGAAAATTAATATCGAGTGTTTGAAAATCCGGTTGAAAATAAATACTGAATTCAGAAGCCGTTTTTAATCCACTCTCTAAATTTACTTTAACCGCATAATGATAAAAACTGGCAACTTTCGATTTCTTCATTATTAATTGATTATCGCTCAATAACCAATGTACATCTGTTTTTTCTCTAGCGACTGTGTTTTCAAATTGCACAGGCTTAACCCAACTATCGTAACCAACAATGTTATATTCAAATCCTTGTTGTTTCATGGTATTAGCAGAAACGAAACTAATGCTTACTACGAAAAACAGACCTAAATAGGTTTTCAACGCTGTTATCATTTTGCTAAATTCCTTCAAAATTATTTTCTACGACATCTATGGCTTTTTGATATCCACTATCAGCAGATAATTGCATAGTACTTTTTGCCTTTTCAATATTTTTCTTAATACCTTCGCCCCGATATAACGCGATTGCCAACTTATATTGTGCCAAAAAGTATCCCTCATCCACACCTTTTTCCAACCATATAATTGACTTTTCTTGCTCTCTATTCGTGCCATATCCATTCTTATAGAAATCACTCAAACCAACATAAGCTTCCAAATAGCCTTTTTCCGTAGCTTTTTTCATCCAGTCAAAAGAGATTTTTTCATTCATTGCTACTCCGTGACCGTCCCGGTAAAGTTCAGCCATGTTGAACATCGCTATCCCTTTACCCAATGATATTGCTTTCATATAAAGATAGATTGCCTTTTGATAATCGATTTCAGCACCTTGACCCCAACGGTATAGTTCAGCCAAATTATTCATTGCAGTCGCGTTATTATTTTCTACGGATTTTTCATAATATTCGTGGGCTATCTGATAGTTAACCTCTATCCCATATGTTCCAAAATGGTATTTATTTGCTACATAAACATCGGTATCAGAATAATCTTGACTTAGCCGAGCTGCTTTAGCAAAAAGAGATACGGCCTTGGTTTGATTTTTTTCTACCCCTAGCCCTAGGCTATACATAATGGCGAGATTGTCTGCTGCATCAGAATTACCAGCAGCTACAGCAAGTTCAAAGTATTTTTTAGCTTGAACATAGTTCTTTTCGGTACCCAGACCGTTATTATAAAGGTAACCAAGGAAATAATAAGAATTGGTAAAGTTAGCCTCTTCAGCAAGCTTGAAAAACTTGAAAGCTTTGTCATTATCTTCATCCACCCCCTCTCCATAAAAATACATTTTCCCTAAATTATTATGAGCGAATTTGTTTCCCATGCTAGATGCTTTAGTATATAGCTCAAAGGCTTTGTCTAGATTTACGACTAATCCAGCCATGCCATCCTTATAGTATGTTGCAAGATTGTTCAGACCTTGAGCATCATTTTGTGCTGCAGATTTTTCATACAAATTTCTAGCCATCAAAAGATCTTTCTCCACTCCTTTACCTGATTCATACAGAAATCCTAAATTCGCTTGTGCTTGGGAATTTCCCAACTCCATCGCCCGATTGTAAAACTCAATAGTTTTCCCTATATCTTTATTTAGATATTTCTCACCTTCTTCGAAGCTCAAAGCAGCCCATGTCATTGCTTCATCGTCGTTCGAAAGTAATATTTTTTTATACCACTCTAGCGACACCAACTCATTATCAAGATATCTTGCATTGATGAGGGCATATTCATATTGACTTCGAACGTGTCCTTTAATCCCTCCTCTTATGTACCATTTTGCCGCTTCACGATAGTATTTTTTCCCCAACGTATATTGGTATATATCGCCTAGCCTTTCAAAAGATTTTAAATTTCCTTTTGCTGCTGCTTGTTTGTAGTATTTAATCGCTTTGTCAATATCGACGGGAACCTCTAGACCATATTGATAAAATAATCCTAGATTATCTGTGCTTACAACAACACCACGTTCGCTTGCCATTTGGTACCATTTCATTGATTCAACATAATCAATCTCAATATTTTTTGCCCCTTTGTAATATATGCTGCCTATCTCATTTAGTGCATTGTTGTTTCCTTTTTTCGCCGCAAGTTTAAACCAGTGCAAAGCCTTTTCTGTGTTAGTAGTTATACCCTTTCCTTGCCACAAATTTTGTGCCAATTCGTACATTGATTTTTCATGTCCTCGGTTAGCAGCATAAGAATACATTTCATTTTCTTTCTCCAAATCAACTTCAACACCCAAACCTTGGGAATAAATATTCGCCAAGTCATATGTAGCTTGAAGATTGTCTAACTGATGCTGCCTCTCTAAGAATTTTCTTAAATCAGTGTAATTGTTATCAGATTTTAGGCTATCGTGAATCTTGGAATAATTTCGTTGGATATTTTCCTTTACCGCCCTTTCACTCCAAAATTCGAATTCATCTTTATTGTCAAGATTATAATAAATTTCAGCCAAGAAAAACGCACCATTACCCGTGCTCGTTCTTTGGTCAACATCTTTGAGCAACGAATTTATATCTTCTTCTGCTATATCTTTTCCATTTAATTCGATCATTAACTCAGCAATAAAAACCGAAGCGTTAATATCACCTAGTTCTTTTTGAGTAACAATGTCGTCAATTAAGACATCCAGCTTGTCATCTTTCCTTAAATAAAGATAAGCTCTTCATATTTTTCTAGAAATTCCACAATCTCTTGATA
>CAZOBX010000218.1:0-6389 GCA_964578045.1 uncultured Kangiella sp.
AAGAATGCGAAGTCAGTAATAAATGCAAGGAAAATGTGACAAATCAACGATATTGTCCCAAACTTTACATTGCAATGCGGGAACGGAAAGAATATAAATTTATAGACACTTTTAACCACAAGTCCTGTGATTTTAAGTTTTTTCGAGGGCATTGGTGTCCTTGCTGTAATCTTGAGTTGCGTACAATTGAAGAAATACTGTCTCGAAGCTTTGGAAATAAAGTTCAGGTAATGGCAGTTTCGCTTCAATCAGCAAAAGACACTATGTTGACCGTCGAAAAAATGGTTTATCTTTTCCTGTTTTGAGCGATGTTGGAAGATTCAAAACTGGATCATATTTTAAAACCAATAGGGGTTATATATTGAACCACTTATTTTCAACGTTTGATTTACGCCAAGTTCGGTTTCCTAATAGAATTATTGTATCCTCTATGCAGCAATTTGCCGCAATTAATGGGCATACAACTGACTGGCATAGTGTTCACTTAGGGAGTCGTGCTGTAGGTGGAGCAGGATGTGTTTTTCTTGAAATGACTGCTGTATCGCCAGAGGGACGATCTACATTAGCTGATACGGGAATATGGAATGATACGCATATCGAATCATTGAAGCCCGTGGTTAAGATGCTTGCTTCTTATAAAAGTGTCCCTGCTATTCAGCTCGGTCATGCGGGAAGAAAAGCTAGTATGCACATTCCATTTCAAAAAAGAGGTGCTTTAGAGGAGTCTGATGGTGGTTGGTCTGTTTTTTCTTCTAGTGCCATTTCTGCCGGTGATGGATATAGACAGCCTAAGCAACTGACAAGTGAAGAAATTAAAATAATAATTGAGTCTTATGGACAAACTGCTCGTAGAGCCGACAAAGCTGGATTTGAGCTTTTAGAGATTCACGGTGGTCACGGCTATCTCATTCACCAATTTTTATCTCCATTAAGCAATATGAGGACTGACTGTTATGGTGGATGCAAAGACAATCGATCGCGTTTACTTCGAGAAGTTATTCAGTCGATAAGAAGATATTGGCCTTCTCACAAGCCTTTGTCACTTCGCCTGTCAATGAAAGATAATGTGAAAAATGGATGGCAGTTTGACGATACACTTTGGATTATTGAAAAAGCTATCAACTTAGGTGTTGATATTATTGATTGCTCAAACATTGGTGGTCTGGGTTCTACTCCAAAAGATGAGAGTATTTGCCATACTCCGGATAGCGCAAATACAGTTCGTCAAATAATTGGTGTACCTGTAATCGCGGTTGGCGGAATAACTGATGCATTGGAAGCCGAAGAAATCATAAAAACGAGTAAAGCCGATTTTGTAGCAATAGCTAGAGAAATGTTACGAGATCCCTACTGGAGTGCAAGAGCTGCAAAAACTCTTGGATATGAAAATCCAATTAATCCCCGTTATTCCAGGGCCTGGTAATGGAAAATGGACATGCGTATATCTAGGAATACCGGATAGATGCAGGCATCTATTTGTTGTGTCATGCAAATGCCCCATTTCCACGTTAAGTAGATCTCTAAAATAACTAAAGGACAAAACAACCTCTTCGATGCTAAAACCTGATCCAGTTAATTTTAATAATAAAGGCCATTTATGATCAAAACTATAACAGAAGATGCTTCTTTGTTTAAAAAAGTCCCGTCATTCTGGTAGTATTTTTAGCCGGCATTCATATTTTTAGGCTACTGGATTCCCTAAAACAACACTTTGGGAATAACGAAATAAATGCATAAATATTTTTTAAATTTGCATGACTGTTTTAAAATTCAGCTAAAAACTCGGACACCTTTTTCAAGCCTATTTCCATTGTTTCCTGATTGTTACCAAAACCGATTCGAATATAACCTTCCATATCCATAACAATACCTGGAGTGAACATGACGCCTTTCGATTCGAGTAGTTTGACGCAGAACTCACGAGACCCCATGTCAATATGGTATTTTAACAAAGCGACCGTGGCAGATTTTGGCCTGATATAGGATATCAATGGCTCATTGGCAACCCACTTATCGAGTATGGCCAAATTAGTACGAGTCAATTGGCGGCTTCTTTGCAAAATGGCATCTCGGTTTTCTAGAGCGATTGATGAAAAATGGTCGTCTAATAAACCAACACTGATTGTATTGTAATCCCGATGAACAGAGACCTTTTCAAGTAGTTCTGCCGAACCAACAATCCAGCCTAACCGCAAACCAGCTAATGAGAAAGATTTAGACATGCTACCGGAACTAATACCTTTTTCATAAAGGTCGGCTACCGAGACTGTGAACCCATCACCGTGCTGATCGATGCCGCGATAAACTTCATCACATAATAAGTAGGCGTCACATGAACGAGCAATTTCAACAATTTGTTTGAGAAAATCTTCATCCATCAAAGAGCCCGTCGGATTATTTGGATTGTTAATAGCGATTAACGAAGTATTCTCATTAGCGAGTTCTTTTAACTCGTTTAAGTCAGGTAGAAACGCATTCTTTTCACGCAATTTCAGGATCTGCACGTCAGCGCCAAAACTTTCAGGAATGGCATAGTGCTGTTGGTAGGTCGGTAACACAGAAATCACTCGGTCACCGGGAGAGACTAAGGTTGAATGAACCAAGGCGTTCGCACCGATAGCACCATGAGTAATAAGAACATTATCTTCGCTTTGTTTGGCATAGAGCTTAGCAACATTACGACGCAAGCGATGTGAGCCTCTGATTTCACCGTAGGTCATTTTTATCGGCAATAATTCATCGAGAATGCTGTCTTTTTTACCTGACAGATCAAGCAATTGCTCAATTGTTAATGACTCGACACAAGTTTCTGCCAGATTATAAATGCATTTATTTTCGTATTCATTCATCCATATTTCTACGCCAAACTCTTTTATTTTCATTGGTTACTCCTAAAATCTATTAACAACTGAATGTCTATGCCAAAAGCTAAAATATTAACCCGCTTTCTGCATTAATTTCCAAATACCGTAAGCCATCGCTACGTCTTCCAGACCGAGACCGATGGAACGAAAAAACACCGGTTTACTGTAATTCGGCAATTTACAACTGCCGTTGATTAGGTCAGATAGATCACCACATATGCTGTCTTTTGACCATCCACTTTGATCCTGAGCGAGCAACATTTCTCCTGCACTTTCGGGGGTGGTAACTTTATAGTCACAATAGACATCGGCAATAGGCAGTAGATTTGGAGGCACTTCATGAGCATTAGCGACGTTAGTACTGATAGAAGTGATCAACGTAGGTTGTTTTAATTCATCCAGGCTAATGACAGGTGTACCTGATGAGGTACAGAGCATAATCACATCTGCCTGATTGATACAGGCTGCTACCGAGTCTGAAAATACAACTTGTTGGTCGATGGCTTTAAATTGGCCCTGACGTTGCTGATTATCGGCCAGTGATGGCGAATAAACATTGATCGACTGCCAATTACGAAGCTGGTGGACATGATTTAAATGAGCCATTGCGATAGCGCCACTACCAATGATTGCCAGACGAGTGCTTTCTTTTTTAGCCAACAAATCGACCGCCAGCGCAGTAGTTCCTGCCGTTCGCTCAGTAGTCAATAGTGCGGAATCACACCATAACAATGGCTGCCCGGTTTGTTGAGACATCAAGTTAGTCCAGGCGGTGATAATTGGGGCTCCTTTGGTGATGATATAAGGAGATAACTTTGCTCCGAATACCCCCCCTTGATCGATAGCGCCCAGGTAGGTGATAAAGTCGCCTGAATTTTGAGGTAGCAGAGTCAAAGTTTGCGGAGGTTGTATCGCGTTATTTTTTCCGAGCGAACGAAACATGCTGGTCAGCTCTTTCTTTACATCTAATTGAGGTAAAAGTTTACGAATGTCGATTTCTTGTAAGATCACCGGATCTAACTCGTGGCTATAGTTGTTGTTCATTATGTACCTCGTTGTTGCAGAGTGACTTCGTCTTGCCGTATACTGTAAAGTCTAATGTAGACTTTACAGTATACTCAAGTCAAGACTTAATTACTTTTCCGGCCTAAAATTGAAATGACTAAAATAACCAAAGTAGAGAGCAAAAACCTTTTAGTTCAACGCTACGGACCCGTCGCTGACGGCATAGCGTTACTTTTTTCAGGATATGTAGAAGTCGTCATCCATGATTTAGCTAGCCAAAGTGTCGTTTTTATTGCGAATAATATTTCAAAACGCAATTTAGGCGACCCAGCAGCCTTGGAAGATGTCGAGTTTAGTGAATCTGATAAGACTATTGGTCCATACGAAAAACTCAACTGGGACGGACATAAAATTCGATCAACTAGTGTAGTGCTGCGAGATGATGTTGGAATACCCATTGGGATGTTGTGTATCAATATGCGTGTTTCCGCATTTGAAGCTGCTAGAGACATGTTAGATTTATTTCTTGCTGGTAATAAAGTAATTCCACAACCGGAGATACTTTTTCATGATGACTGGCAGGAACGGATTAATACTTTTATACATAGTTGGTTGAAGAAAGAAAATCTGAGCATTTTGATATTAACTCATGCCAATAAACGACAACTTATTAAAGCGCTTTATGGTGAAGGCGCTTTTAAAGGGAAAAGCGCATCAAATTATGTCGCTAATGTATTGAATATGGGAAGAGCAACAGTCTTTAAGTATTTACGAGAAATAAAATTGGAGGCATAAACTTACTAGGTTTAAACCATTTGTCGATAGGATTTAGAAATGAAAACCACAAAACGTTTTCATTAGTCGCAATGCTTACTTCTTAATAAGAGTAGCGAATAAGAAAGATCGTTTATAGAAGCAACACCCCTTACTTACATATCATTAAGAGATATCGCACAAGAAACTTATCGTTTGTCGACTAGTGGTTCTTTCACCATTCCGACAAAATAGCCGCTCACTTTATACAGGCTACAAGGATTTTAGATGTCTAACTCAACTAATCACCAATGGGCAACTTTTTACAAGGGACGGCTGCGTATCAAAGCGTGCAGCGGTTGTGGTCAAATGTCACTGCCAAGCAATGAGCAAAGCGTATGTGATAAAGACGGTATTTTATCGAGCCCAATTGTGAAAGCCGGTTACACATTAACAAAACCGCGTCGCGCCTTAGCGTCGCGTCAACGAGTCGCCTAGGGTGAAATGGGGTACTAGGGATTTTTCGTCTGGAAAAGACAATTATCTTCGAAGTTTGCGTAGGATGATGTCTTTTTGGGACGGAAAATCCCTAGTACCCTACATAGCAAGGCGAATATTTCAGATTTCACTGAAAAATTAGACTGATATCTAGAATAGATTGGATTGTCCACTCAAATCATCCCAGTTTATTTCCTCAATCTCTTCGAAGGTAAGTTGTTCGAGTCTAGCTAGAATAGTTTTAAGTGTGACGGTGGTTTGCTGGTCGCCTCGATTTGACTTAATTAACGAGCTGATCCCTTCTTTGGTAAATACCTGCCTTTCGTTGTTGATAATCATAATTGCAACTGGGCATCGATAGCCGAAGCTGCAATATTTAATTAATTCAACAAGCATAAACACGCGCCATTAGATTTTATTTCTGTGTAACTCTACTATAATGCTGCATAGACTTTTTAAAAAAGAAGTGATTTAAGCTAAGTTGCAATCGACACCCGTTAGCTAAAAGAAGTCTAATTGTTTTTATCAAAATAACCACAGATCATTGGTAAATAACTTCACCTGGATTAAAGATCTTTGAGTCATTGCTCTGTTGACCAAAGCACCTAAGATGACTTGGGAACGAAATATTTCAAATGTCTTCACTTGATGCATCATAGGTCAGATGTGCGAAATCAGCCGTCAGTGGAGATTTTATCCAAGAACTAAAGGGGACCTCTGGGTGAACGCTGTCAATCATCCTGTCATTATTACTCGCGATAAAATCGAAAATGGTGGGGTGGACGAATTTGTCCTCACTGGTTAGTCATTACAAAAAATACATAATTGTAAATCCGGGGTCAATACTAGAAAATACATTTACAGACGACTGCGTAAGTTATGATCTAAGCGTGCCTACCACCTACGCTTGAAATGGCTTTATTCCAAAAAGTAGGACTTTAGTGTCCATCTAGTTTAAATCCGAAAGAATGGCCAATAACTACGTACGGAGTAATGCCGTACAAATTGATATTTAAGGAGATATAAGATATTATAACTGTACGGTTATATACCGTACAGTTATAGAGGTTTATTATGAAAGCAGAAAATCTTAAGCGAAAGCCTAGCAAGACTACTGGTTCGGTTGTAACACACCGAGATTCCAGTAACGGTAAGTTTATCACGAAAAAAAACGCACGAGCCAGAGTTACGGTAAGGTCTACTACCATACAAGATAAAAGTGCTGCTATTAACGACAGATACGAAATGCGAATTGATAGGCGGGTATAC
>CAZOBX010000218.1:6399-10199 GCA_964578045.1 uncultured Kangiella sp.
TGGGAGCGAGCAAAAGCGCTATCCGGCTTTAGCACTCTCAAGGATTACCTGACGCACCTTGCCGATCAAGATGCCGAAAAGGTAATCGATAAGTACGATACAATGACATTAAAAAACAATGTCTTTGACATGTTTGTTGAGGCTTGCGAAAACGCTTTTGAACCAAACGACAAACTACTCGCAGCAGCTAAACTTACTAAGGAACAAGGGTTTTAGTGTCTTGGTCAACTGAGTTCGTGGAGCTTAATCAAAAGCTTCACGATAGAGAATCTTTTGATTGCGGAAAAGAAGAATTAAATGATTTCATCCAAACAAAGGCAGCTAAACATGCTTTGGGAGGGGTGAGTAGAACCTACGTTTTACCAGGTACAGCGCCGCTTAAGAATGGAAAAACGCCGATATGTTCCTTTTACTCGCTTTGTCCTCATTATATCGATAGGAAAACTCTTCCTGAAGAGTTCGCGAAGAAACTACCACATGACCCCATACCGACCATCTTAATCGGACAGTTGGCAGTTGATGTCAATTGTAAAGGACGCGGTTTGGGGGCAATCACCCTAATTATAGCTTTAAAACTGGCGCAAGCAGCTAGTGACAAGATCGGCGGGTTCGCCGTTATCGTCGACTGTCTGGATGCAGATGCCGAATCCTTTTACCTACAATACGGATTTCTGGAGTTGCAAAGGGTCAACGGCAAAATGCGTATGTTCTTACCAATGAAAACTATCAGAGCAATACCAGATTAACGAATAAAGTGATAACCGTTAAAATTTCTTATCGCCTGTTAAAACTGAATAGTGTTATCGTTAAGTGTCCCCGCGACCAGAGTTAGGTATAGACTCCTTCTGAGTCGTCGAGGGTCGCCGTTTAGCTATCCTTTCAGTGACAAATCGACCGTTTTTTGAATCTCGATATCCTGTATGACTATGTTTCTTTAACATTTTTACTGCCCTTAATAGATTGTTAAAAATTAAACGTCAATTTGAGGTTCTGTCGCAAATATTTAATTTGACGCGAAAAACAATGGCCCGATTTGGTGTTACGCAGCTAAGGCATAGAATTGTTCAACAGGCGAGAAAACGCCCGCTACGTTTTTCTTCATTTGGCCTTTTTTCAGCATCGCCATCAGTTCAATTCCAGCCAAAGTACTTTGTGCTGAATGAAAGTTTTTAAAACCCAGCATCGACCGGGTGATGCGTTTTATCCGCCTGTGATCTTGTTCAATAATGTTATTAAGATATTTACATTGCCGAATTTTAACGCGTTTGTTGGTGTTACTATTAAACTGTTTTATGCCAGCTTTATTAGCACCACTCTTGTCAATATTGATTAAGCCAGGCTTTCCATTGCTTCCAATGGCTTTGGCCAGAAACCTTAGTGCCGCCTTCTTATCGCGCTTGGCTGTGGGAGAAAATCAATCGTATTGCCTTGTTTATCAACGGCTCGATAATAATATTTCCACTGACCTTTAACCTTGATATAGGTCTCATCCATCCGCCAACGGTCACCTGGACGTTTCTTCTTTTTATGGAATGCCGTTTCCAGTTTTGGCGAATAGTGAACAACCCATCTATTCAAGGTACTATGATCCACCTTAACACCTCGCTCTCCCATCATTTCTTCAATATTGCGATAACTCAGTGAATAAGCGCAATACCAGCGAACGGTTTGAAGGATCATGTCCTGTTGAAAGTGGCGGCCTTTAAAACTGATCATTAATCACACAATTGCTATTTGAATCCAAAGTGGATTGTATCACAATGGTCGATACCCACTTATTTTACGACAGAACCGTTGAAACCACACGACTTATCAGGTGTCACTTTATCCATTGTAAAACGAAGCTAATGGAATCGGCGGAAATTGATGCGATAGAGCGTATCCACCTATATCCAAAAGTAGTAGTATTAAAACTCGACCAATCGTAGATTACTAGTAATCTACGATTGGTCCTTTAAAAATAAGCAGAACCTTTAATATACTCTAGATAATAGAGAGTATCGGATATAGCAGCGTTAATTAAGGCTATTCGACTGGCCTTTATATTTTTACAACTAAGAAGTCTCCTCCGTGCTCCATACCTAAACAAATTGTCTTAAAATGTTCTGTACTTTAATCGATTCGTAACCATGCCGACTCAATAAATCAAAAAGATCTTCTGGAATTTTCTTTAATGATGTCCCAACTAATGTACATTTTTTTGATTCCTCATTTGACATAAAATCGTTAGCAGGAAGGTTTACGTTTTTAAGTAGGTATTCATTGTATTGAGAACTAATGGGCCTATACCTCCTGGAAATGCCGCAGACATTGCCAAAGCGCTAGATAAAGGAACAGTTTTCGCGTTTGCATACCCTAATTCATAATCCCCACACCTAGAGTTTTTGAATCTAAACCTGCGTCCGTTCTCAATCGTAGTACCATTAATTGACCACTCAGGTTCTTTAGGAATGATACTAATATTTCCTGAAATTGGTTCACAAAGCTATTTTGGTACTTAATAATCGAAGGGCGGTTTTATGAATCTCGAATGTTACAGGCAGCGGTCCCAAGTTTTAAGCTTACTATCTAATGTCGAATAATTATTTGGCTCTGAAATGCGGGTTTAGTAAAGACCTAACTACGCCTTTTTCTAGCATCCCATGTTTACTCAATTTTTTATTAACACTGTAATACGTATCTAAGAAAGTTAAATACTCTTTAATCTCCCTTATTTTTTCATTGGCGTTCTCAGGTGACTTATTGACTATATCAAAAGCCTCATTATTTGACCTCAACATTCTCAGCGTTTCAAATACCTTATACTGTTCATTCGAAGACTGTCGGTTCAGCTTTGCGTTTTTACATAAAAATTTTAAACTTAACTGGATTCTAATTCCGCCATCATGAAATCCCCCATGAATATCGCTTTGTTTGAAGATCAATATATCTCCCGGCAAAGAATTGTCATAGCGAGCCACATTTAATTTCGCAATAGATTCGGGTTGAATTAGTCCTGAAGCTTCTTGAATAAGAATCAGGTCTGTATCTGCCGGAACTAATGAAGGCAATGCATCAAACATCCTAGAATGGTCAAATTTATTATAAATAGTAGTGTGTTCATTAGGATCTATATTTTCGTATAGTTTTTCATTTTTTTCTCTGCTAATAACTTCGAGCCCAGAACATTCAGAGTCATTATGAATAGGAATCCACACATTGTAGCAGTCACCGTCAATCAATCTACATGTGGCATCAGTATGCCATTGGGGATTGAGTCGCTGAGCCCCACCAAAACTCATTGTAGAGTCACTAGCTAAAAATAAAAAACTACGTAGATATTCAACTTCTAGCTCACAACATTCTGCAAAATATTTTTTTATTTTAATTAAAATATTGTCAATGTTTTTTAGGACGATTATGTTACCAATCATACTGGATACGCCTACACTTGTACTGCGGCGTAAATTTTGGAGATCTTCAAAATTCAAAAAACCCTTCTGGTATATCATTTGTTTTCCTTTCTGTCTTTTTCTTGTTTTAGAAATGTATAATCCTAGAAATGCCAGCAATAAATTTATAGTGATTTCTGTCAAAATGCAATTTATTTTTGGGTTCTGGTACAAATATATCGGCAAGTCGAATACCCCCCCCCCACGCTCTCAGTTTTTCTTATCCCCGATAGGCTCGTGCCTACTTTCACATTTTGAGTTATTTTCTAATAATAACTTTTACTCAACAAAACGAATTGCAGATTTTGCTAAAATCTCTGTCGGATTAATCAAGTGATCTTTGTTAGGGATATTAGTTAATACTAAAGG
>CAZOBX010000219.1:0-10189 GCA_964578045.1 uncultured Kangiella sp.
CAGACTGGCGCGGACTTTCATATGCCTTACCACTATTTTCCATTGTTTATCATTAAATTCCTTTGACGAACGCATCTCGTGACAGCCAGAGCAAGTATTTTTCCACTTGGTCAGGCCTTTTAAGAAATCACCTTCTTTCTTTACTTCGGTTGCCGATACACCGGCCGACAAGACCAAAGCCGCAAAAATAGCACTGAATTTTATTTTATTTAACATTAGAATTTACCTCTTAAAAACCGTAAGTTAACTGAGCAAGTATCATGTCTGAATCTCTGCTATCGTCAATGGAGTCCTGAGACTCAAAATTAAGCTTGGCGATAACTGTTGGCGCAAAATAGTAGTTCACGCCCACAACCCAATGAGAAGTATCTCTTCCAGGAATTTGCGACTCGAAATCGCCAAAACGAACCACGCCTTCCCAGTCACTTTGGTTAAAGCGGTAGGCAGCCTGGAGGTACCAAGTTGTCCAGACATTGTCAGATGCTAAGTAATTAGTGGTTTCTAGCTCAAAATGGCCGTCATCACCATGCAGCGCCTGGGTACTGAAACTTGATAACTCCTGTTTAAGATACTCGCCACGAACGGATAGCCCGCCCTGACGATAAGCAAAGTCGGCACCCAGGATATCCAGATCCGGTGTGATCAATTGCTCTTCAACAAAGAAACCACCTGCATCTATCTCAGATTGTTCAAGTGCCGCTTTGCCGCCCATATAGGAAACACCGATTTCCAGGTTAGGTATAGGTACGATAGCGAATCGACCACCAAAGTTTTTAGTGCCGTCCCAATCTCTAGTCATGCCCTCGTTATCAACTTCCAGGCCGCCATGACCTTCTTCAAGTGCGGCGCCATTACCAAAATAGACCGCGTACTTGATTGGCATATCAGCGACATAACTTCCGCCGCGTAGCTGCAGACCAACATCGGTTGCCGGCGCCGCGCCGCCATGACCAAAACCCAGCGGAGCAGAAACGGCCTTGTTGATCCAGGAGGGATGGATGTTCTGTTTAAAAGTACCAATCGGCACAAAGAATTTACCGGCGACCAATGTCAAATCATCAGTTACGTCGATGTTGACATAGGCGTATTCCATGACCACATCAGTCGCTCCATTAGAACCAGTGCCAATTTCAAGTTCGGCTTCAAATGAGATTTTGTCATTCATCTGGTACATAAAAATCGGCATGAAGCTCGCTTTGTTAAATTCATTCCTGCCATCGTTTCCTCCGCCGTCTACACTTTGATAGTTCAGGGTAAAATAACCGGCCATATGAAAGCCGTTCTCACCTTCTGAAGCGTCTTTCTTAAGTTCGTTAATTTGCTGCTGCAAAGACTCCAAAGACGCCGTTTCTTCGTACGCCATCGCCATAGATGACGAAGCTAGAATAACAGCCGCACTAAGCAGTCTAGTTCTAAATGTTTTCATTTACCCCTCCGGGTTTTTACTGATAGTTGTGTGAAACTTTTAAATTGAAATATCTCTCTCATTTCAGCTATTGTGCCAATAAATCTGGAATTGATTGTTCTGTAATTAATATGGAAGTTACGTTTTAAACATAAACTCCGATAACGCCCAGATTACACATTTAATAGAAAGAAAAATATTCGCACTTATACTTAAGCTACTTCGGAAAATACCTATAAGCAGTTTAATCTTAAATGTTTTCATTTACCCCTCCGGGTTTTTACGGATAATTGTGTGTAACTTTTAAATTGAAATATCTCTCTCATTTCAGCTATTGCAGCTATTGCAGCTATTGCAGCTATTGTGCCAATAAATAAAATGATAGATTTCAGGCATAGAAAACACTCACAAGTTTGCGTCTAAGCGTTCTTATTTTTGGAGGAAATAAGCACACTGAATTCTTTATTTTAAGAAAATAAATTGTTAGCTATTGAAAATAGTGGGATAGACAGGATATCTATTACTTTGTAATTGGTATGTCTCACATAAAACAGAAAGTTTTTTAGTTTGAGTGGCGAGAAATGTGCTGAAAGTCCTGCTCATACCAAATCATTTAGACTGTCATATGGGAAGGATAATGTTCAATTGAACGTTTTATATTCTCATATATGAGAATGCTGTTGGCTAAATTCTCATATATGATAAAGATAATAATTTTAAAAGTTAAACTGATCTTATATTATTTCGCGGAGTTTGAGTATAGGGCTGCTTGTAATTACTTATTTGTATTGAAATTTATGATCTGGCATTAAATGACTATGAATTCTCAAGCTGGATGCCATCTTCTAGTTTACGATACAAGCTGGATAATCCTAATCCCAGGCGCGAGGCTGCCAGCTTACGGTCTCCTCCGGCTTCTTCTATCGCACGCCGGATAGTGTCACTCTCAAACTGTCTGACTTGCTCCCTAAGTAGATCGCCTGCATCAAATGACTGTTTAACCTGTTGCAACTCCTCTGGCAAATCTTCTGGGCGGATCACGCCGTCTTCAGCCAGGATCAAGGCCCGCGTTATAATGTTATCCAACTCACGAATATTGCCAGAATAATCGTAGTTGGCTAATAAGGTCATCGAGTCCGAACCAATTCTGACTGGCCGTGGCAACAACATTTTCGACGATTGTTTGTTAATAAAAAATTCCGCCAACAACGGAATGTCTTCCCGGCGTTTACGCAATGGCGGCAATTCAATATTAAAAACGTTGAGACGAAAATAGAGATCTTCACGAAAAGTTCCCGCCTCCACCATGGCCTTTAGATCCCTGTTGGTAGCCGCAATAATTCTCACATTTATTTTGCGAGCCTGTTCACTGCCAACGGCTCGTACGTTGTTATCTTCGATCACGTGCAACAACTTAACTTGCATTGAAAGCGGAAGCTCACCTATCTCATCTAAAAATATGCTCCCCTGATCCGCTTCAACAAACAGTCCTCTTTTTGCCTTGATGGCACCGGTGAAAGCGCCTTTGGTATGACCAAATAGCTCGCTCTCCATTAAATTTTCCGGGATAGCACCACAATTAACCGGAATAAAAGGTTTGCCTGCTCTCAGGCTTCGCTGGTGGAGCATTTTTGTCAGATGTCCTTTTCCCGTTCCACTTTCCCCGGTCACGAGCACTGTACTATCGGTCACTGCCACTTTATCTACTAACGCCTCAGTGCGTTGCATTGCCACGGATACGGTTTTACAGATTTTATTATCCTTTAGCACCATTTCCCGCAAGACTTTATTTTCAGAACGCAGTGCAATCGTATCGCCCAGGTTGGCCAGTCGATTTAACAGATCTTCGTTGCGAACGGGTTTCACCATATAATCATAAGCGCCCAATCGCATTGCCTCTACCGCAGTATTGACGGATGCAAATGCGGTCATCATCAAAAACTGAGTATCAATTCCCTGTTCTTTTGCCTTAGATACAACTTCCAAACCAGTAATGTCTGGCATTCGAATATCACATAAAGCAACATCAATATCGCCCTTGGCCAAACGCTTTAATCCTTGATTTCCATTTTTGGCAGTAAACACTGTATGCCCAGTCTTGATCAGTAAGCGGGACAGGATTTGCCTAAGCGCAGGCTCATCATCTATTATCAATATTTGTAAATAACGCATTAATTTTATTCATCCAAATTGTTTAAAAACATCAACCAATCTGATATTAATACTAAGTTAACCAACATTGATTGGCGGTGCAACCTAAAGTAAAAGTATTTATTCTCAAATGCCTGGCTATTGTTCCTGCATATCACCTGATAAACTCAATTATTTTCATCCGATAGTATTCTATTCTGAGTTTAGTGGCAAAATCACGGACACTTTAGTCCCTTTGCCAAGTTCCGAAAAAATATCTATTGAACCACCATGGGCTGTCACTATATTCTGACACAGGGACAATCCCAGACCAATGCCGTACCCTTCAGATTTTGTAGTAAAAAAAGGTTCGAATGAGCGACTACACGTCAACTCATCCATCCCACGGCCGTTATCCTTTATATTGATTTTTACTTTTCGCTCGCCAACTCTAGAGGTGCTCACTAGAATACTGCCATCATTGGTCCCCGTATGAGTTAATCCTTCAAATGCATTGGCTAACAGATGGACAAATACTAGTAAGATTTGATCACCATAACCATAGATCGCGGGCAAATCTTCAGCGATATTCATCGTTAAAGATACTGATTGCCATCGTTCGTCAAAGCGAGCGCGGCTACAGGCACTTTGTACCAATTCGTTGATGTTGAGCAAGCCGTAGTCCTTTTGTTGTGGAACTGCTAATTTGGCCAGATCTTCTCCCAGATAGCCCAGGCGCTCACCATAAACTTTTATTTGCTCCACATGCGACTGATCATTGCATCGACACTCTGCCAATAATTCCTGGCAAAGACCGATAATTGCCGCAGCAGGATTGCCTATTTCATGAACTAAACCGGCGGCCAGATTCTCAATGCTAATCATTTTCTCCTGATAACAATTCTTGCAATGGGCTAGTTCCAATTCTCTCTCGCGTTCTTCAAGCTCGGCCGCCATCGAATTAACACCATTTATCAGTTGTCCCAACTCATCAGTTCGGTGGATAACCAAAGGCGCTCCACGATACCCATCCATAATTTGCACTATCCGTTTTCTCAGTTCCTGAATGTGACGAGCAATACGACGGAAAAAAATGGTGGTAACGCCGCCGAATAGAGCGAGCCCTGCCAGCCCTGCAACCAATGCGACAAACGCTACGTAATCGCTGTGTTTATAATAATCACTGACGGCTTGATCTCTACGCTTTCTAGTGATCTGGATAAGATTTTCTAACCCTTTCTGATTGTCCGTCAATTGTTTCTTTAGTTGACGCAGGTTATTTATCGAAATTCCATGCTGCACTTTTGACAATATTTGTGAGAAACCATTAAAGAAATCAGCGCGACCGGGAAACAGTTTTGATAAATCAACAACACTTTTATGCAATCGCTCAAAGTGCTTGCTAAGGCTCGCTGTATCCGGCTCCTGCTCACTGTTTTCGATAATATCAAGCAACGCTGAACTGGTATCGGAAAGCGTTAGTTCAGCATTAACTAGCGCAGTTTCCCTGACGACCAATTGCTCATAATCACTGAATTCCATTAACAGACTGGATTTCTGGTTCATTACATAAACTACCAATACAGCCGCATAGATCAACAGCATAAAAATGAACAATCTTCCTTTAACATTCAGCGTTAATATTGAAGATGTATTCATTTGTTTTTGTTCTTTTTTTTAATGTTTGCCATCATCTGCCACCAATTTAAATTAAACGCCACAATTTTTTCTTAAAAAATTCTGTAACTATCTATACTGTTAAGCAAACTTCATTCCATATTTTGATTTATCTCAGACTAGCCGTTTAATAAATCTATGAATAACGCTAATGGATGGCAAAAAAATAAATCGTTATGGATCCGTAGGAAAATATCCCTACATATCAAGGCTAAACAATTATTCGATGAGATTGTTATTCGAAGGGTAGTCGATATTAAATCAATTTTGTTTCCGCAGAATAGCCGTATACGCTACAAGATGATAATATTAAATACTCATATCGACTGGGAATTTCTCAAATATAAGAATTCAAAAATGATTTTGTTTTCGGCTCGCTCTCCGACCGTCAGTTTGCCTGGATTGCCGAATCTAAATCACCGATTGGTAGCACAACATCAACCCGAGTACCACCACCCAGTTTTGATTCTATTTTTAGTTGTCCTTTATGTTGCTCAACTAACGCTTTGCACATAGCCAATCCTAATCCTGTTCCTTGTCCAATGGGTTTAGTTGTATAGAATGGTTCAACTGCTCGAGAGGCTACTTCTGCAGTCATACCACAGCCATTATCATTAACCTTGATCACAAAAAATTCTCCTTCTTGATGGGTTTCTACCCTGATCGAAGGCTCTTTAATATTAATGCAGGCGTGTGCAGCATTGGAGAGTAAGTTGAGCAAGATCTGGGTGATGTGATCTTTATTCACGTTTAAAGCGGGCGCTTCCTGAATTAACTCATAACTTAAATCAATATTTTTCATCTTCGCGTCATAATTCATCAGACGACAGCAAGTTTTGACTAATTCATTCACGTCAAATATTTCACCATCACCATCGCCAACGGCGACAAAACTCATGACCTCATTAGTGATCCCCATTAATCGTTCGGTTTGCTCCAGAATGGCAATCACATCTTCTCTCGCTTGATGCCCAAGCAGATCCTCCTTTCGTCCTTCTTCCGAAGCATCTAATATCGCTTGAGTTAAACCGTATATTGCAGCGACCGGGTTTCCAACCTCATGAATAATGCCTGCCGACAGCGTGCCTATTTCCGCCATTTTCTCACGATAGTAGTTTATATTGCGCATTTTTTCTAACTCATATTCTGACCGCTTTTTATCGGTAATATCCATAAAAGTATTTATATAGCCGGCAAAATCTCCAGCTTGGGTGAAACGGGGTGTCGCCTGGATCAGAAACCAGCGATATTCCCCTTTATCGTTTAGTAGACGGCATTCATGCTGTAACTCAGTTTGTTTTTCGAAAGAACTTGCCATTTGAGACACAAATTCCTGCTTATCATCAATATGCAGTTTTTCTGTTATTACGGGTAATAGTTCATCCCCCGATTTACCAGTTAATATATTTTGTAGGCCGAGGCTCAGGAAGGTTAATTGACATTTTTCATTTAACAGGCAGATCAATAGTGGTGCGGTATTTGCCATAAAGAGAAAACGGGCTTCGCTCTCGAGCAATTGTTGGTTATTCTTTTTATGCAGAAAACCCAATAATGCTGTCACCCAAATAGCAAACATTGCCAAAAATCGGTTGAGCAACACAATCCACAGCTCCCCTCCTCGCGGCGAGTAGAAAAAACCCACAGTGACTAGTATTGAGCAGAGTAACGCGAACCGTAATATAGGGGAGCTTTTTGTGAAACTTAGAGAAACTAATATTACTAAGACATAAGGCACTCCACCTGCCACCCCCAGAGGTAAAACTAAATCGAGTAGTAGAAAGGCTAGCGACAAAAAGATACAGATAACGGTTAGCCAACCGTCTGAAATACCGATTTTACGGGGATTGAAAAGAATATTTAGGTCATTCATTTTATCTACACCTGAGGAATAGTTAAAAAATCATTAAACTGATGCGATAGGATATTACATTCGAACCTTCTGAGCCAGAGTTATGGCGACTGCTTAAAATCCAGAATTAAGTTACTGCAGAATTTTGTATCCAGCAAAAATGGCTAACAAAAGAAATAGTACTCCACTTATCCGGTGAAGTATCAGTATTGGTATTTTTTGTAAAATAGTGCGACCGGCCCAAACCCCCAATGCTGAGGTTGTAACTAAAGCCAGGGTAGAGCCAAACCATACTGCAACCGGAATACCACTAGTAGTTAATGCAACTACCGCCAGCTGAGTTTTATCGCCAAATTCCGCTACGGTTATCAGTAAAAAAGTAGAAAACAAAAGATGTCGGTTACTCATTATTGTCACCTTTTTATCATCGTCCTGTTTCAAACGTAAAGCGTGAATTCCAAACGCGGCAAATAAGAACGCGACCACAGCATAGATATAAACTTGGGGTAACCACTGGATTATTGCCAGACCAAAAATAACCGCCAGAGTATTTAATAGCAGGAAGGCCAAAACCGAACCGAAAAATACTGGGGTTGCTCGATATCTCGCGGCCAACACCATACAGACTAATTGGCTTTTATCGCCAATTTCGGCAAACAATATTAATAAATAGCTGGTTCCTGATAACGCCAAAAAATCAGCTGCGTTTAAGTAAGAAGGTAAATTACTAATGTATTGAAAAAAATCAGGCATCATTAGATTTTGTTAATCTCAATAGTGATATGAGAAAGTAACGGCAAACACTGTTTTAATAACCGTTTATAGTCATCAGGTTCAAGTGGTGATGTGGTAGTAATTGACAAAATAGCGGCTTGATGTTTTGCTGAAACTTGCCAAAGATGAAAATCAATAATAATCGTTTTACTGTCAGTGTTTTCATTTTGTATATTAATGGTTTGAATGATTGTATCCAGGGTTGCCTTGGATTCCAATTTATCCAGTAATACGACGCTAGTATCTTTGATGAGTCCGTATGCCCAAACTGAAATCACAATCGCTCCGACAATCCCCATTAGAGGGTCCATAAAAATCCAGCCGAAATATTTTCCGACCAGCAAGGCGACAATTGCCAGAACGGAAGTTAGAGTATCGGCCAGAACATGAAAATAAGCCGCTTTTATATTGTGATCATGATGATGAGAATGCTCGTGAACATGGCTCTCACTGTGATGGTGGTGATGGTCATCGTGAAGTACAAAAACGGAGATGATGTTGACAGTCAGGCCAATAATAGCAACCACTATCGCTTCATCAAAATGAATGGCTTGTGGCGCTAGTAATCGTTGCACTGATTCCACCACCATCATTAAGGCTACAATCGCTAAGGCAACCGCGCTAGCAAATCCACCGAGATAATTCACTTTGCCCGTACCAAAACTAAAGGCGCGATCGCTGGCGTGTTTTTTTGCATACCAATAGGCAAACAGTGCGATTGCAAAAGCCGCTGAATGAGTCCCCATATGCCAACCGTCGGCAAGCAGCGCCATCGAGCCAGACCAGGAACCAACCGAGATCTCTAAGATCATGATCACCGTCGTTAACCAAAAGACCATGCGTACTTTAGATTCGCTCTGTCGGCTGTCTAAGCCAAAATTATGAGTATGACTCCACTGTAAGTTTGCATCTTGTTGTTTTGTATTATCGTTATTTAATGATTGCTTCATTTAAAAACACCATAATCCTGTAATAATTAGTTGAAGTTGTTAATGGGCATGCTTTTCAGGATTGTAATCACGAGACGAAGAATGGGTATGAACCACTTTCCACTCACCGCCAACCCTACGAAATAAGAAGGTCTGATAACCACTTTTATCGTATATTTTTCCACTTTTTTTAGCTTTGGCCTTAAATCATGCTCAAAGGCACCAAAGCTCGTTTCATTATCATGTAGTAACGCATTAGATCTGCTCCTTTGCACTATTAACTTCGGCGTAAATTTCGATGCTGCCGTCATTTTTTAATAGATAAATTTTATAGGGTTGTAGTAGGTCACCGAATTCCATCCCTGGGGTCCCGGTCGGCATCGCTGGCACGGCCAGGCCTTTAGCACCAACAGCCTTTTCGTCGAGAAATTTTTTGATGAATTTGGCCGGTATATGGCCTTCGAAAACGTAACCGTCTTTACTGACACTGGTATGGCAAGAACGAAGCTTGGGATGAATCCCAAACTTTTCTTTAATCTCTGCTAAATTATTTTGATTGTGTCGTGTTGCTTCAAAACCATGGTCCTTAATATGGCTAATCCATTTATTGCAGCAGCTACAACTTGCTCTTTTGTAGACGTCAAGAGAAGTTATCGTAGATTGTTTCTGGGGACTAGTACTGTCAACTGTCGTTTTTTCTTCGGCACAAGCGGCCGCACTAATCAGCAAAACGGTGCCGACTATCACACGAGATAGTTTTAATTGCTTAAACATGTTTTTCCCCTAAAGGTAGTAGACCCTGTTAGAAATAGAATTTAGGTGGTCTGTGGGTATAAAATAACGCTTCTAATTAAGATTTTGAGAGAAATTTTCCCTCGGGCAATACCTTAAAAGCATTTTTATCTGAGATTATCAGACGGATCGATCCTGTGTTAAATCAGGATAGGGGGACGATATAAGGAAGTTGGGGATTGGACAATTGCGGTGTTAACCGTATTCACGATGTTTTGAAAGGTAAAAGCTAATTCCATGTTAGCCAACAGACTGGGCGAGGCCATGGTTAGACAACCACTCATTGAGCAATCGTTGTTTTCGGCACAGCAGTCTTTCATTGCAGAAGAACTTGTGTCATCCATATCCGCCATGTTCGACATGGAATGATCCATCATGAGCGAGTGGATTGAATCTGACTGACCATTGGCATCACTGGGGCATGGAATAACATTCGATGCTGCTACCTGACCGACAAAGATCAACAGCAAAATCGAAATTAGAATGTTATTTTTACCTTTTGACACGAAATAACCTAATGTTTAACTAGTGTGTATAAGATTCTAGCGACATTCTAAATTCAATTCGTAGATTTCAAATGATCCAGATCAATTTAGCGCTAGTTTATTCGGTCTTTTTTGAGATTTAATTATT
>CAZOBX010000220.1:0-1395 GCA_964578045.1 uncultured Kangiella sp.
TTTTGGTTTTAGCTGTATGGCATTACACGGAGATTTAGAACAAAAAGATCGCGATCGTACCTTAGTGATGTTTGCCAATAAAAGCGTGTCCGTTTTGGTCGCCACCGATGTGGCGGCTCGAGGTTTGGATATCGATAATCTGGATGCGGTAATCAACTATCAAATTTCAAGGGATCCGGAAGTGCATATTCATCGAATTGGTCGAACCGGTCGAGCGGGAAGTCAAGGTGTTGCTTTAACAATCATTGCAGAAAATGAGGTCCATCGAGTGATTAAATTGGAAGATCATCTAAAACAATCGATCAAAATGGAAGAGTTGCCTGGTATTGAATGGCTCGATAAAATGATGCCAAAACCACCTATGGCAACCCTTCAGATAGATGGCGGACGAAAACAAAAAGTCCGTCCGGGGGACATTCTTGGTGCACTAACAGCTAAATCCAGTAAGACCGGTAAAAGTGATGTCAGTGGTAGTCAAATCGGCAAGATCCAGATCTTTGATATAAAAGCTTATGTAGCGGTGGAGCGGAAAATTGCCGATACCGCACTTAAAAAAATAATTAATGGTAAATTGAAAGGACGCTCGTTTAAAGCAAGGTATATTTCGTCCTAGTCGATATTTTTTCCCCAAACCACAACCAAATTTATTCCACAAATGCTTTGTTTACTCAGCTGTAATTTAGTACTAGATAGAAGCCTATATCTCAGCGGGTAAAAAATCACTTGTTCCCCACTCACTCCAGCTACCATCATAAACAACATAGTCGGTATATCCACATTCATCAGCCGCCAAAGCAAGAATGCATGCGGTAACGCCGGAGCCACAAGTAAATAGCAATTGTTTAGTCCCTTGCTTAAGCACCGATTCAAAAAGTGAAGTCAGCTCCGGTTTATTTTTAAAATAACCATGATCGAGCACCTCGGAAAAAGGCAGACTGGTTGATCCGGGTATATGACCACCCCTTAATCCTTTTCTCGGCTCTGGTTCTTCCGCGTAAAAACGCGCTTTTGAGCGCGCATCCAGGATTTGAATTTTGTCATTGTCTAAATTAACCAATACCATTTTGGCTGAAAATACCTTTTCTGGTCTATAATTTGAACAAAAGTCACCCTCTGACGCGACCGGCATATAACCAGTATCGGTTCGATATTCCGTTTCAATCCATTTGATTAAGCCGCCGTCAAGTACGAAAACATTCTCATGCCCCATGACCTTAAACATCCACCATGCGCGAGGGGAAGAGAATATTCCCATGGCATCATATACGACCACCGTCGACTTTCTATTAATGCCTAGTTTTCTGGCGGTTTGTTCAAATTGTTCGCTGTTCGGCAACATATGCGGCAAATCTGTATTTTGATACAGGAACTGATCGGGCGCGGGCAGATTGTCGA
>CAZOBX010000220.1:1405-2261 GCA_964578045.1 uncultured Kangiella sp.
CAAATCTCGGTATCAAAATTAAACATTTTGGCACCAGGTATAGTCACCAGAGGCTGTACGATCGGTTTGCCGTTTGGGGTTTTCTTCATAGTGGCATCAAGGATCACAAGATCGGGGTTATCCAGGTGTTGATTAAGCCAGACTGCGGAAATAAAATTGGATGATTGACTAATCATGTGAGTGTCCTTCGACTTATCTCCAATCACCATAAGGGAGAATCGTTACACAGAATAAAACCTACTGACAATACCCTGTCAGTAGCTATCCGTTAGAATAGCACACTTTCCGATATTCGAATTGACTGTTAAATATGCCAGAACTACTAAAACATTGTTATTCAATTGAACTTGTTAGGTCAATCGCTAAAGATTGCAGCAAACATTATTCCGAATTTAAACAAACAGCTTTTACTAAAAATGTCCTACAAAAGGATTGGCAACAGCTTGAACTGAAAGATCGAATGCATCGAATTGCCGAAGTTCTGGGAAATTATCTACCTGTAGACTATGCCCAATCAATCGATATCTTATTAGCAGTAGCAGGCAACTATTCTGGACTAGCCCATATGTGTTTTCCTGATTATGTCGAACAATATGGCATGGATAATTTTGAAACATCCATGATGGCGCTTGAGCAGCTTACCTCTGGTTCAAGTTCAGAATTTGCTATTCGTCCTTTTATCGTTCGATACCCTCAAGAAACGATGGCTAAAATGCAGTTTTGGGCGAAATCGGACGATGAGCATACAGTAAAGATGGCCCAGCAGGTATCGGGCGAGCGCCAACTCATCATCATCAGCTCACACTTCGGGCTTCAGGATCGCATGGGCGAGCGAAGCCAGATCCTCGTCGGTCGA
>CAZOBX010000220.1:2271-10132 GCA_964578045.1 uncultured Kangiella sp.
ATTCTGGATCTTATTGATGATAAGAGTTTATATGTAAGGCGCAGTGTCGCTAATAACTTAAATGATATCAGTAAAGACAATCCTGAATTAGTGATTGAAGTTGCCTCAAAATACTTCGGCCAATCTAAGCAGATCGATTGGGTGATTAAACATGCCTGTCGGGGTTTGCTAAAACAAGGTCATAAAAAGGTGCTTGCTATGTTTGGTTATGCCGATGCTAGTCATGTTGTGATTAATAATTTTAGTATAGACCGGTTAGTAAAGCTCGGTGATAATTTGAATTTTCAATTTGAAGTAAAAACTAAGGATAAAAATCTGGGTAAACTAAGGATCGAGTTTGTCATAGATTTTATGAAAGCCAATGGAAAAACGTCTGGAAAGATATTTAAGGTTTGTGAAGGGGAGTATTTATCGAGTCAGAAATCTATCAATAAGTACTTTTCTTTTCGCCCGATAAGCACCCGGAAATATTATGTGGGCCGTCATCGGATCTCTATCGTTATTAATGGTAAAAAAGTAACTGGCGAGAGTTTTGAGCTATTAACTTAAGTCAAAGTAAGTAGGTAGATTTGAATATTTTTCTGCCGCTTTGTAAGCATGTAGCCTATAGCGGCCAACTTCAACTACTGAATCTTTTTCGGAAGCCAATATCCCATTTAAATACAAATAGGCTTGGTTAGTCGATTCGTAGTTTCTTTCTAACCTCGAAATAGTTGTAACCGCCCCAGGGTCCAGCTTATCATCAAATTGCAATCCAATAATCAGCAAGACAAAAACCAGCACAAGAAATACAACTAATTTTATAAATTTCATTTATCCGACCAAACTGCAAATTCATTACCGTTAGGGTCGCCAAAATGGAAACGTCTTCCACCAGGAAACTCGAAGATAGCTTTTTTGATGGTACCGCCAGCATCTTCAACTATTTGTTGAGTTGTTTCCAAAGAATCACTATACAAAACAATTAGCGCACTGCCGTTATCGGTTGAAGAATTTCTATCGGACTTAAAAAAACCGCCATCAATGCCTGCGCCAAAAAAGGCACAATATTCCACACCATAATCTTGAAACTTCCAACCAAATGCTTTGGCAAAGAACATTTTTGTTTTGTACATGTTCTTTGCAGGAAACTCCACATAATTTATTTTGTGATGATTAGTCATTATTTATTCCCCTTTTCTCATAATCTCAGCCACTCGATGACTTGCCGCGTCATTCTGAGTTAATAGTCCGTCAATGACCCCTTGTAAATCTTCTGCGTTTTTATTCTGACTCATTTTCGAATGGCCGTTTATTTCGGTAATATCGATTCTAAAACCAACAATGGCTTTTAATTTAGCTCGCAATTTTTTTTCCGGAACTTTACTGATTAACCAAGGATCGTCAAATTGTGCTTCATGAATTTGAGATAGCTTATCGACGACTTCAAAGGTACCTTGATCATCAAATAGTGTCACTTTACCTTTTATTTCAACCGCTTGATAATTCCAGGTGGGTACCTGTTCGGCGGACTGGTACCAGCTAGGCGAGATATAAGCATCGTCGCCTAAATAGGTGACAATCAAGTCATCGGCAGCCTGTAACGCCTCTACTTGTTTATTTTGTTTAGCAATATGCCCAATTAAACAGTTATTTTCTTTATCAACAATAAATGGCACAAAGGTTTGAACGATCTTTCCATTGCTGGTGGTAATCAACTGACCAAAAAAATGGAAGCCCAGAAACTCAAAACATTGTTGTTCGGACATTTGAAAATATGGTCGTATTAGCATCGCACTATTTCTCGTATTCAACTACAAAAGTATTTATTTGGGACATAGACTATAATCAAATTAAAGGAATTACAATCTTCAGCCGCATATCATTTTGGAAACTATTTAGAATGACCAAACAAATCTCAGAATCTGTCTATAGCGTGAGTCCAGAGAGCTCATTGGAGCTGCTTTCTATCAACGAAATGCGCTGGCTAATAGAACTATCAAAAGGCGACAAGCATGAATTGATTCGTCGCTGTGTATTGGCGGTGCTCAATAGCGGCTCGAAGCTGGACAATGCCAAAGAGATTTTAGAAAAATACCACGATTTTGATGTAACGCTTAGCTGGCAAAGACGTGGGATCCGATTTGAATTGATCAATCCACCTACCCAGGCCTTTTTTGATGGCGAGATGATCCTTGGTATGAGAGAGCATTTGTCAGCGGTAGTTCGTGACCTTATCTACAGCCCAAGCCTGTTTGATACCAATAATAATTCCGGTCTGCCTGAAGGTCACAAAATTACCGATTACATTTTTCGCATTCTGAGAAATGCGGAAACCGTTATTCCCGGGCGACGCCCCAATCTGGTGGTATGTTGGGGTGGACATTCTGTTTCTGAAATAGAATATAGATACACTAAAAAGGTCGGTTATGAATTTGGCCTGAGAGGTCTGGATATTTGTACCGGTTGCGGACCCGGAGTTATGAAAGGCCCGATGAAAGGCGCTACCATTTCCCATGCAAAGAATCGTAATCCTGACGCGCTCTACCTTGGCCTAACTGAGCCCGGCATTATTGCCTCTGAGCCACCGAATCCAATTGTGAACCATCTAGTCATCTTGCCGGATATCGAAAAAAGGCTGGAAGCCTTTGTCCGATTAGCTCATGCCATCGTAATTTTCCCCGGCGGCGTTGGCACGGCGGAGGAATTGTTGTATTTGATTGGTATTTTGCTCCATCCGGATAATCAGTCAATCCCATTACAGGTGATACTGACAGGACCCGAATCAAGTAAAGATTATTTTCAACAAATGGACCAATTTATCCGGGATACCTTAGGTGAACAGGCGACCAAGTATTATCAGATCATTATTGATGATCCTTGTAAAGTCGCTCAAGTGGTTAAAAAAAGTGTGCAAATCTTAACTCAATTTCGCATTGATAATAATGATTCATTTCATTTTAACTGGCGATTAAAGGTTAATGAAAACTGGCAGCTGCCCTTTGAACCAACCCATCAATCTATGAGCGAGCTAAATCTGTCAAAACAACAGCCCATCCATGAACTCGCATTAAATCTGAGAAAGGCTTTCTCGGGAATTGTGGCCGGCAATGTAAAACCTGATGGGGTCGCCGCCGTCGAGAAAAACGGCCCTTTTATTCTTTCCGGCAGTCAGGAAATTAGCCCATCACTAGACAAGTTACTAAAGAGTTTTATCATCGAAAAGCGGATGACTTTACCGACCCGAGAATATGTGCCTTGTTACCGGATAGAGTAGAAATGTATCAGGCTAGCGAACTTCCATAGCTCCTAACAATCTCGCAAACTTGTAGCTGATACCATTGGTACCAAACGGTCTTACCTTTGTTCTGTATTGCTTGATGCGATTTATCGGCTTTCCAGCCTTTAATGGCATCTAAACTCGACCAGTAGGAATTGGTAATACCAATACCTTCTTCATTACGAGCGGTATAAACAGCAATAAATCCTGGCTGAGATTGAACCGCCTCCATCATTTGATCGGCCGCCCTCCCGTAGCCTTTGGTATCGGGTGACATTAACGAAATAAAAGAGACGATGTACTTCGCTTGCGAAAGATCTTGTTTCCCAAAATCGAGACTTTTGGCCATTTTGACTAATTCCTAACATGAGCGGATTGCGGGTACCGCATTCTATCGCTGATTGATTATAGTGTCTGCAATTTATTCTAACCAAGCAGGATCTCTCTAAATACTCTTCAAAGCCTTTAACCAAAAGGCCTTGTAAGAAAAATATTCTATCTGTCCTTGGTTGGTTCAAACGAACTAAGGAGCAAAAATAGTTTCTGGCATAATTTCTGCTATGAAGAATAAGTCTATCGATTTTCGTAAATAACCTCAACTCGGGATAAGAGCAACCATCCAGCATCAGTATTTTGGCCGATGAACCCTTATTTCATCCGATACTTTAAAGGATTACTGGCTACTCTTATCCCGAGTTGAGGTTAAATGCAAAGGAAATGAGAATGCTATTAAGCATTGATTCAGAGTAATTGCCTTAAACTATGGCGATATTAAAAAACTAAAACACAACCTGATTAACTGGAGAACAAAAATGAAATTGATTACCAACCTGATAGCAGCAAGCTTTCTTGCTTTCAGCCTTAGTGGATGTATTGTAGTCGGCGGCGGTGACTGGCATGATGATAATGCACATTGGCAGGAAAGGCAGCGAGATAATAAAAGAATCATCAGCCAATTGGAGCTTAATGATTCCCGTAGAACGATCATTGAGCAACTTGGAGCGCCGGATATCTCTGAAGCATTTGTCAAAGGGGATGATAATTATCGAATTTTATTCTATCGAACTCAACATGAGCATTCGGACGGTGAAACCAGCAAAGATGAAACCACCCCATTGGTATTCAAGAATGACCGTTTAGTTGGTTGGGGAATGGATGCGTTATCCTCTGTCAGGTAGTTTTTAACACTCAACTTAACCCTTCTCCCATCCTTGGGGGAAGGATATGACTTTACAGCACTGGAATAAGCAGTAACTACTAAATTCATCCAAGAGATACCTATCTTAGATCGACCTTATGGACTGTCAAGATCTCGAACGAAGGTTTACGGGTGGCTATTTAGAATCTAGAAATTGGCTTAGACATTATAAAACGGCATTAACCCCCATCATCCTTGATGACTATCGAAGCAGGAGAGTTTAGTTGACTGCCACACATGCAGCTTAGAAAGGTAAAAAAATAGATGACAACCACATCATCAAATTTTCTGATACGTCCCTTTTGTTATGAAATTATTCTATCCTGCTTAAAATAGCCTTTTACTCTCGGAGACATTAAAAAGGAAATCCAAATTATAGGGAGAAAAAATGACCATAAAATTCGCCAATTGGATACCTCGGTATAAGGACTATTGTCTTCATCCATAAAAAATCCAAATTTATATTTAAGTAAAAACATTAAACATCCATATGCGATTTCCAAAATCATAAAATAAACTAATACTTTCCTTATTAGGTCTGTCGGGGTAGACGCAAAGTAAATAGGTGACATGAACGCAATAAATAAATATGAAGGACTAAACGCTCCAGTGATAGGTATTACAGCTTCATAGATCTGTTTAAGAAAACTTTCACTTGGGTTAAAAAATACCCAAAGCAAGCCAATAAAGCTTAATACAGTCACTATCACTGAAAACCCATAAAGTGCCAATAATTCTATAGGTATACTACGCACATCAATATTTTTGATAGTTTCCCAAAACGTTTTATCTGTTTGCATATCTATTTAACCTCAACTTGGGGTAAGAATAGTCAGAAAAAGCTTAAGTTTTAGTCAGCTACACCAGTACAATGAGGGTAAGTGTTGAGTTAACCAGTTAAACTTAGGCCAGTGTGACTAACCTGAGCTCAGGCAATTTTTAGATTGCTTTGTTTCAGACTTCTCGCTGTAATACACCTTTCTCACCAATCATCAGACCCGTCGTCGCATGATCATTTAATCCTTTAAGTACTTTACCGAACATCAATTTCATAATAGGCCTCATCATCAAAAGCCCCATAATTCTTCCTATGAAACCATACTTCACAATGAAATTCATTTGAATTGTAACATAAGTTAATTTAACGTCGGCCTTGTTTTGCTTCTTAATGTTCCGTTTTAAATCGATTTTAACCTTTGATGTGAACAACGTTCGGTTGGTGGATATTTCTATAAATTTATTAGATTAATCCAGCTCCTTTGAGATGGTATTCATCGATTAACTGGCTGATCTACATGATAATTTTATTCCCGTAAAATTTATCTTCTCAGTAAATTAAAAATTCCATCTTAGCTGCATCCATGTGAACTATACTTACTAAGTTTTCCCTATGATGCTACATCTTGGCTATTAGTTGTCGAGCCTGCATATCTATTATTGAGATATCAACCAAAAATAAAACACCGACTTACTAAAACATCGTGGTTTCCCGGGAAATCCATACTTGAGTGTTAAGCGCAAATTGATAAGGACATAAACGAAATGAAAAAATTAGGTCTATCTGTTATTGCTGTCGCTGTAATAATCTTATCCTATTTCTACTTGACGGCTAGATATGGTGCTCCCATGGAAGTCATTCAAATATGGGGCAGCAAAGGCGTATCTGAAGGGCAATTTCAATATATAGAAGACTTCGCTTTCGATTCAAAGGGTAATTTGTTAGTAACCGATGCTCTCAACTCTACTGTCTCGGTTTTCTCTCTTAACGGCGACTTTATTACAAGATTTGCTGGAAAGGGCAAAAACCAAGAAAATATGGAAAAGCCGGAGGGTATAGCCGTAGCAGAAGACGGTTCAATATTTGTTGCAGACTATCTTACCGGATATATCAAAAAATATGATGCAAATTATGATCATGTCTTAACCTTTTCTGACTTTGGCGAACTACCTGGGGAAACATCTGAATCTGAGTTTATGGATTTCTGTCCAGATGGATTGCTATATATGGCTGAAGCTGGAAATCACCGTGTGAGTGTTTTTGACCTAAATGGCAAGTTTGTAAAATGGTTTGGTGGTTATGGAACCGATGATGGCAAATTCAATAGGCCAGAAGCGGCTAAGTGTGACAGCGAAGGTAATATTTACGTCACAGATCTTGCAAATCATCGTATTCAGGTCTTTTCTTCAAAAGGAGAGTACATCAGAAAATGGGGAAAAGAAGGTCTGGCCAATGGCGAGTTCAGAAAACCCGCAGGCCTAGCGATAGATAAAGATGACAATATATATGTCACAGAGATCGGTAATAGCCGAATTCAGAAATTCGACAAGTTTGGAAAGTTTCTTTTCGCGTTCGGCAAAGAGGGAACTGGACCTGGTGAGTTTGGAAATCTTCACGGTATCGCAATTGATCACGCCGGGCATATCTATGTAGCGGATACCGCAAATAACCGTATCCAAAAATTTAAAGAAAATTGATATCTAGCTAGTTGAAAATATTGGTCATGGCATGGTAAGAATTCAACAGAGAAATTCAGTTACTAGTAAACTCAGAACGAGTATGGCTATTAATCTAATGGTTTTAGTCGTCTTGGCGATTTTTTTTGTTGTTACATCAAAGTTCATGCAGCACCATCGAAATAACTTGGAACAATATATTGCAGAAGAACAGTCGCTTGGGCATTTGAATAGGTTGATAACCGATACTGGGGAAGGTATTCTCAGGCTAATAATTAACGAAGAAAGTAATCCAGAGTCATACGTAAAAATATTATCAAAGAGTGAAGATTTTCAAACGGCATTTGATAAGTTTTATGACCAAACATCAAAACGGGATAGTATTACTGAACTGTCGTTAGCCAGAGAAATCGAACCTGTAATCACTGTGCTAAGAGCCGATATTGTTAAAACTATTTCCCTATGTAGAAATGGCAATTATGGTGCCGCCAAGGAATATTATTTTGGAAGAGTTTCGACTAGAAGCAAACAGGTAAAGCGATTTACAGAGAATACAATTTACTCGATTAACGTTGCTATTATCAACAAAAAGCATGAGCTGGAGAGCAACCAAAGTATTACATTTACCATCACAATTATTTTTGTATTTTTAATTGGCGCTTTTTCATTTACAAAGAATCAACATATTACTCGGTCGATCACTGATCCTCTGAACATACTTTCCTCTTCAATACGAGCGATCTCTGAGGGAAAATTTGAATACAAGGCTAATGTTTCGTCCACTGATGAGTTTGGTGAATTAGCAAAAGCGCTTGAAATTATGTCCAGAGAGATCCAGCTGTCTCATGAGTTATGGGAAAAATTAAACTTAACTCTTGAGAAAAAGGTTGAGACGCGAACACGCGACCTTAAAAAAGCTAAAGAGCTTGCCGAAGCTGCCGACGTTGCTA
>CAZOBX010000221.1:0-10107 GCA_964578045.1 uncultured Kangiella sp.
CGCAATCGTCATGATCAATCCAAAAGTTTTCGTTGCAGCGGCAATTTCTATTTTGCTAAATCCCATATCTTGGTAAAAAACCAGAGCAATCACCCCTAATACGATATCTGATATTCGATAGAATCCAACAAATAGTAAGATCAGAAGCGCAACTTTTAAGCCATACCGAGTGAAAAAATCTTCAATCGGTCGAATGTAGGTTTCTTCTACTAGCTGTTTTTCATACAAAGCTGTTCTAGATATCAGAAATAAACCAAAAGCAACGCAGGCTAAACAAATAGCTAACCTAAGGATTTCAATGCCTAGTCTTGCCACTACGCCAATATCGGTATTGGAATTCACTAATGCACTTCCGATATCAGTATTTTCTACAAAATTTGGCCATTCGGTATAGGTAAAAACAAAAACGACTGCACCGAATAAAAAAAGTGCTAGGAACTTCAAATATTGTTTATTACTAAATTTGGTTACTGCTATTTTTGATTGTAACGGCTCTGATATCATCAAAGTGGTGACCACTCCTACCAACATGATAAGTGCCATAATGTAATATGTAGATTGCCAGGCCGAATAACTGTATGTTTCAACTGAAGAACCAAGTGTTTGAGCCAGGATCAGTGCTCCAGCCCCCGCGACTATCATGCCAATTCGATAACCAGCAATATAAGTCGATGCCATTAACGTTTGTAGATCCGGTTCGACAACTTCAATCCTGTATGCATCGATTACGGTATCTTGAGTCGCCGAAGAAAACCCTAGCATTACCACTGCCAAAGCCATATAGGTAAGCTGAGACTCCCCAATTGACGGGTCAATGCTACCCATCAATATGATCGCTACCATCACAAGTAATTGTGCAAAGAGTATCCAACCTCTCCTACGACCTAGCCAATTGGTTAAAAAAGGCAATGGCAAACGGTCAACCAAAGGCGACCAAAGAAATTTAAAAGAATAAGCCAGTGCGGCCCAGCTAAAGTAAGTCACTGTTGAACGTTCGACACCGGCTTCACCTAGCCAAAGAGACAAAGACGAGAATATGAGCAGGAGCGGCACGCCCGCTGAAAATCCCAGAAACAACATTGTGATGACTTCTTTTCGTAAGAAAAGTCTAATCGTGTCCTGCCAACTTCTATATTTTTCGATTGAAACAACCTGTATTTCTGACATAATCTTATTAAGTTTTCTGTATTTATTATTCGACCAGAAAAGAGAATACTACTAGAAACCAGCCAAAGCATGTAGTGTATAATTCAATTAGTTTCAAATGCTGGCTACACCTTATGACCCCCCTGTCCATCAATATTATCGGTTCCGGAAGCATGGGACACCTTTGGACGGCCTACCTGCTCGATAGCCAGGTCAACGTCCGTCTGTTTGCCAGGCAGGGTAAATCCAGTCACCCCTTAAGGGTCCAATCACCCAGTCGAAGTTTTAACTGTGAGATTGTTCATCACTGCCTTGCAGACTGGCGGAAACCCGATTTTATTATCGTTAGCGTAAAAGCCATGGCGCTTGAATCCTTATGTATTGAGTTAAAAACAATGACTCAGGCTCATCCCCCTCTGATTTTAATGATGAATGGCATGGGACTCATTGAAATCGCCCAACAACATTTACCTGATACCCTTATTTATCAGGCTTCTATGAGCCATGGCGCCCACTTGGAAAATTCTTATCTTAAGCACACTGGGCAAGGAGAAACACTGATCGGGGATATTGATCCTGAGGATCCCACTGAGCAAAAAAACAACCCTATCACTCTATTGATCGATCAACTCAATCGAGCCTTACCGGTCACCCGATGGCATGCAAATCACATTGAGGCGTTATGGACAAAATTACTGGTTAATTCGATTATCAATCCATTGACCGCCATCCATCAAGTGCAAAATGGCGAACTTTTGGCCAATGAAAACATCAATCAGCAGGCAAAAAGACTCACTCAACAGTTGGCCCCCGTCATCCAGCATTACCTGCCAACACAAAGCTGGCAAAGTATTTTTGAAAAAGTTGAGGTTGTCGCTAATCAGACCTATACTAATGTGTCGTCAATGCGTCAAGATATCCTGTTGGGTAGAAAAACAGAGATCGACTTTATCTCTGGCTATCTACTCGATATGGCAGCAAAAAAACAAATTTATTTACCAGAACATGAACAGATTGTTAAACAAATCAAAACTTTAGAAAAACAGTCCGAACATAGTCATAACTCCGTCACACTTTAGCACTTGGATTTAGAATAAATTCAAGTCTTTTGATATTCTAGGGGAAATTTATGACCAAATTATAGTCCCATGGAGCTTCCTATGTCACCGACATACAAATCGTTACTCATATTACTGATCTCCGGAGTTTTGTTTACAAGTTTATTAATTAGCGGCCGGTCTACCAGTCAGACCAACGCAGAAAACAATATAAGTGCGGCAGAACTTGCCACTCAACAGATGAGTCAGCAGCTGGGCGATAATCTCAATGCTCTCACCGAGGGACTTATCAGCTTATCCAATAATTCGTTTTGGCAAGATTCATCGGTGGTTGAATGGCCACAACAACTGTCAAGTCAGCAGGATATTTATAGGGCGGCAGGTCTTAACATCGTTGGAATTCATGCTAAAGCCAATGATGTGCTCTATATGGAGAAGATTAACCGGCCAGGACAGTTTTTTGGACTGCAGCAACCGCTGGAAAGATTATACAAGAATAAGCGAGTCACCCGTATTATTCAGACTTACAAAGAGCAACCAGCGATCCTTTTACTGGTACCAGTAAAAACCGTAGAAAATGAGGTGATCGGTGGACTGATTGGGGTTAAATTTCTCAATACTACTCTGCTTAAGAATTATCATTACATATCCAAAGCACCGGCGGTATTGCTTAAGAATAATAACCAATTTGATTTAAGTATCGATACCTCACCCAACTTGGATAATTTTGATATAGTACCACTCACCTGGCCAAAAGAAATTCAGTCTTCGGTTTGGCAAATCGCTTTGATGGTCAAAAAAAACGGCTTGCTAGTAAGTTCCTTTTTGCAATTGATCTTAGGATTAATTATTACCTTTGTGACCATATTTCTTGTTTGGCAGCAATTAAGAATTACTCAAACGACTCTTAATCAGCTAAACAACACACTCAATCTTGATTTACCAATCGCTGAGCAGATCAAAGCGCTCAATGATCTGCAAAATACTCATCCAGATGGCGTTCTGATCGAATGTTCACAAGCTATCAGAGGTCGTCTTCAGCAGTTAAACCAGCAGAAAAAAGCATTTTCGATTGAAGTCAGAAAACTCCAGGACAGTCAGAAAAAATTAAAAAACGATAGCAATGAATTAAAGGTAGAAAGGGATTCTGCCATTGCAGCGCCACGATTAAAGTCAGAATTTTTATCTCGTATGGGAGACGAAATTACCACACCAATGAAATCGGTAGTCAGTATGTTAAAACTATTATCTGAATACCCGTTTGACGCAGAACCCAAACAATTATTAAATATCGCTAAACGATCAACCCGAACACTGGTCGACAACCTGAACAATATTTTGGATTTTTCTAAACTTGACGCCAAGATGCTTAAGTTAAAACCCAAGGAGTTTAATGTACGAGAGTTAGTTGACGATTTATCCTCCGAACTATCTCATTTTGCGAACGAAAAAGATCTTTCACTGCAAGCCAGCAGTGATGCAGAAGTACCACCGGTCGTTAAAGCAGACGTATTTCGCGTCAAACAAATTCTACGTAATTTGCTTGCCAACGCTATACGTTTTACCAAATCCGGTGAAGTGTCTTTGTATGCCGATGTGTCTGCTAAAGGTGGCCACAAATTGCTTCGCTTTACCATTGCCGATACCGGTATTGGGATGTCAGCGGATGCTCAAAAAGGCATATTTGATTCCTTGCAACAAACCACCAAGCTAAGCAATAGTAGCTTTGCGGGCCGCTTGAGACTGATAGTTTCTAAGAACCTTGCGGAATTAATGGGGGGAGAAATTGGCGTGATCAGTGAAACTGGTCAAGGAAGTCAATTTTGGTTTACTATTGCTTATAAAGATCCTGACTAGGTAAGGCTAAGTAACCTCAACTCGGGATAAGCAATCTAAATTTACTAGCGTTGTTTAGCGGTCCCATCTTCCGTCAAAGGAGAGGGGATCTCACTAAGCCAATCTGAATAATAATTAAATGGACTAAATAGCGCTTTCAGCGAGCAATGATTTGATTTCGCTGCGTAAGCTGGCCAAAGGCATTGGCTTGCTGAAAACCCGATCAGCGCCCATGCCACTGGCAAATTCCAGATAACTTTCAGGGTCTGATGAACCGCCACCAGAATAGGCGATTATTTTTAGATCGGGGTACATTTCACGGACTTCAGAGATAAACTCCAACCCTTCTTTATTAGGCATCAGAATATCGGTGATTACCAGATCAGGCGTTTGATGCTTGAAATAGGCGAGCGCAAGCTCACCGTCTTCAGCCATTAAAGCTTTATGACCGTCAAGCTCGATAACATCAGTTAGCAAGCGCAACATTTGTGGATCGTCATCCACTAAAAGTATGAGTGCCAATTGCACATCCTCCCTGTGACATCCCTATCTTTAAACCCATGATTTATCGGGAATATTTTGGTAAAGTTTAGTCCATTATCCGGAAACGGCCTGAACGGGTGATATTAAATTGACTTTAAACAAGTACAGCCTATCGAATCCCATTATTAAAAGGTGTTCCAATTAATTTTAATTATGTCCATTCGTTCTCGCCGCAAGGGTAATTGCCAAACTCGGAGAACCTCATTCAATAACATTAATCTACATTGTAATTATGATTGTAGTTAACAACAAAAACAATGACTGTATCGACATAATCCAGACATTATACTCAAATTGTCTATTAATAATGGTTATTTCTTTGAAAATATCAACTATCTGCAATTAATGCAGTTACAATAAAAAATCATCGCATCCCTTACTAACGACTTGAACTCATCTTTATATGCAAATAAATAAGCCAACAGATGTGAGTCTTATCTATCAAAACAATGACTTCCTGGTAGTCGATAAACCAGCAGGGCTTTCCTTTCATAATCAACAAAATCAGCCCGGACTTCACACGCTATTAAAAGCTCAACTAGGCTATGACATCTGGCCAGTACACCGACTGGACAAGTTAACGTCTGGGTTATTGATTTTCGCAAAATCTCAGAAAATAGCCAGCGATCTAGGCAAAATGTTCGAACAAAGAAAAATTAATAAAACCTATATCGCATTGAGCGATAAAAAACCGAAGAAAAAACAAGGTAGTATTATTGGTGATATGAAAAAATCCCGTGGAGGAAGTTGGAAACTCACTCAAACAAAAGAGAATCCTGCCAAAACCCACTTTATTAGTTACTCGTTAATTCCAGGTATTCGATTATTCTGGATCACCCCGAGCACTGGAAAAACTCATCAGATCAGAGTAGCACTTAAGTCAATAGGTGCGCCAATTTTAGGTGACCAACGGTATTCAAAAAGCAGCGCCGATCGCGGATACCTACATGCCTATCGATTGACCTTCCTCTGGCGAGGTGAAAAATCGGAAATTATCAGCCCACCAAACTCAGGTGAATATTTTTTGTTGGATAAAATCGATTCGCTTTTGAATTGGTCGTTGTCTACTGAATAGGTCATTACCTACCGATATCAATCCATTGCTTCAATCCGAATAGCGGAACCACCACTAGTTGCTAATTTTAGAAGTAATCGCTCACCTTTGCTGCCCAATTTTTTCTTCGACGATAAGTTCATAAGGATTATTTTTCCTATATTTCATTAAAGGGATCCCTTCTTCACCTCAACTTCCCGGGCTCATAGGCGGAGTGCAATACTTGACTCTGCCAAGCGATTTCCCCCTTTAGAACACCTCGTTTCATGAACTCAAAAAAATGACACTTGACTTATGGACTGATCGGTCTACAATACACGCATGACTTTAGGCAGACCACAACAATTCGACACCGATATCGCGCTTGAAGCTGCAATGGATCTATTTTGGTTAAAAGGTTATGAAGCCTGCTCTCTTCAGGATTTATTAAAAGCAACCCGGCTTTCCAAGAGCAGTCTTTATAAAACTTTTTTCAGTAAAGAGAAACTGTTTGAGCAGTGCTTGATTCGCTACCAGACCCAACTTGCAAAAAACATGAGAATGGCACTAAACGAAAGCCAATCAGGCATTGGCTTTATTGAAACTATATTATTAGAAAATGCAGAAGAAGCGAGAGGCAAGTCAAAAAAAATAGGTTGTTTTTTATTAAATACGGCAATTGAGTTTGCCCAGGAAAAGCCAGCGCTTGCCACCATCGTCAGCAAAGGTATTTCCCGTATAGAAGCAATTTTTGAAGACGCTGTAGTACTTGCACAAAAGAATAGAGAAATATCAGAAGATGCCGATGCAAAAGAACTCGCTCAATTTATTTTTAATAGCTTCACTGGCTTAAAAACCAGGGTGAAAGCTGGCGCAAGCCAAAAAGAAGTTAAATCGATTATAAAAATGACAATTAAAGCACTTTAGTTCCAGGTTTTTTTGCCCACTTATGGACCTATCAGTCCTTAATGTTTTATACCAATGTTACACCGCCGCTAAGGCATGATTTTAATTTTTTCACTAGAGAGGAATTATCATGAATACAAACAATACAGCGCTAATTATTATTGATGGCCAAAATGATTTTCTAACTGAAGGCGGCGCTTTATATGAAGCCGTTCGTCCGGTCGCAGATGAAAACAACTTACTAAAAAACTTGAACGATGCACTGGCCAAGGCACGCCTGGCGAATATGACAATAATAAACACTGCGGTAGCATTTAGCGAAGGATACTCGGAAGCAGGTGATTCGCCCTATGGTATTTTTGCTGCCGTGGCACAAAGTGGTGGTTTCTTAAAAGGGACCTGGGGCGTACGGTCCGCAGAGGGGTTGAATTTAGAAGAGCAAGATGTTTTGCTGGAAAAAGCAGGCATGAATGCTTTTCTCAATAAAGATCTCGAAAGTATCCTTGCAGAAAAAAATATTGGTCACATAGTGCTTGCGGGCCTGCTCACTGACGCCTGCGTAGAGAGTACAATGCGTTACGCATATGACAGAGGTTTTAAGGTTTCCGTTTTAACAGATGCTACAGCAACAATCGATCCGAATAAGCAGAAAATGACCGTTGAAAACAACTTTCCACTTTTCTCTAAATCAATGACAACGGCACAGTTCGGGTGAATAAACCATCACAAAGATCAAACACAAAGTTCCGATGATATTACTTTCATAACCAAGGTTCGAGGGTTGAGCTCAAGGACCTTTTCCGACTCTTCTCTAATTAACCTCAACTCGGGATAAAGGTAGCCAGAAATCCCCTATTTATTAATATGTTACTCGTAAATAATGATGCTGGATGGTTACTCTTATCCCGAGCTGAGGTTAATTACCCATTCAAACCAGTAAAAATTAACATCGTTCCGACCTGTCGGATTAAATCATCTATCGAATCAACGCCGCTAGACTCAGCGGTAATCTTGCCATCATTAATTAATGTCGATAAACCGTGTATCATGGACCAGGCCGCCGCTGCGCCTATTTGTGCACTGGCCACACCCTTCCCGTCTTTCATTTGCTCTGCTACCGCATTGGTCATCATCGCATAGCAATTGGCAGACGCTTCAGCCAAAACCGGAAATTCAGCTAGATTGGATAGTTGTTTACCGAACATTAATTGAAACAGCGACGCATTTTCAATCGCAAAAAAGACGTAGCTCCGTGATAATGCTAATAATCTTTCGGCGGTATCGTCTATCCCCTTTGATTGCTCTAACATCGCCATACTAAGCCCTTCAAAGCCTTGGGCCGCCATTTCTGCAAGCAATTCTCGCTTATCCCTAAAATGAGTGTAAAGCGCGGTAGCACTGACCTCCGCTCTAAGTGCGACCTTACGCAGACTAACCCCATCAACCCCATCGTTAGACAATATTTCCAGTGCAGCATCAACCAATGCCTCGCGAAGGTTGCCATGATGGTATGATTTTTTACTCATTTTGGTGCTCTTAGACTGTCAGAAGTTCGATTGTGACAGTAAAACTTTACAGCGTAAAGATTAAAGGTTAAGCTCAGCCAAACTTTACAGTGTAAAGATAAAGGAAAAACCATGGTTACGACCAATACACTAGACCCTGAAACACCAACTAAAAAAACCAAACTGCAGCCCAGTAGCCTACGCGTCGGCAAACGATATCGTGCCAGTCGTCTTGAGCAAAACTATGATGTGATTATTATCGGATCGGGCATAGGTGGATTAACCAGCGCGGCCTGTTTATCAAAAACCGGTAAAAAGGTCTTGGTGTTAGAGCAGCACTATACAGCGGGCGGTTTTACCCATAGTTATGCTCGCAATGGTTATGAGTGGGATGTCGGTGTCCATTATATTGGTGATGTGGGCACTAAAAATACCACCACACGAAAAATGTTTGATTTTATCAGCAATAACAAACTGCAATGGGCGGCCATGGACGATAACTATGATCGCTTCTATTTTGGTGAACAACAATATGATCTGGTCGCAGGTAAAAAGAACTTTGTTAGGGATCTTAAAAAGCGTTTTCCAAAAGAATCCGATGCCATTGATGAATATATGTTGCGGTTAAACCAGGTAAATAAATCAATGCCGTTACTTGGCCTGGAAAAATTATTTAATGGATTAACCAGCAAACTAATCAAATTGATACGCCGCGCCAAAGTCCCTGCCTATGTCAACAAAACAACCTATGAAGTGTTAAGAGAGCTAACCGATGATGAAACTTTAATTGCGGTATTAACCGGCCAGTGGGGGGACTGCGGTATGCCCCCAAAAGAATCCAGTTTTATTATTCACGCACTCATCGCCAAACATTATTTACACGGCGGATATTACCCTGTAGGCGGATCGTCAAAAATGGCAGAAACGATTATCCCGGTTATTCAACAAAGTGGTGGCGAGGTTTTTACCTATGCTAACGTCAGTCAGATAATGGTCAATAATAATACCGCCATCGGTGTGAAAATGGCAGATGGTATAGAAATAAAAGCGTCAGTAGTAATCTCTAACGCCGGTGTATTGAATACGTTTGAGCATCTATTACCAGCTCAGGTAGCGATTGATAATGGTTATGACCAATTAGTCCCCAAAGTGGAACCTTCATTTGCCCATCTGGCTATGTATATTGGTTTAAAAGACACGGCTAAGAATCTATCCATTCCAAAAACTAATTTCTGGATCTATCCAGATATTCATCATGAAGAAAATATAAAACGTTTTACAGAAGATTATAAACAAGAATTCCCGGTTGTATACATTTCGTTTCCCTCGGCAAAAGACCCTTCCTGGGATAGCCGCTATCCAGGCACCGCCACTATCGAAATTGTTGCACCGGCTAATTTTGAAATTTTCGAAAAATGGAAAGATGAGCAATGGGGAAAACGCGGTGACGACTACGATTCATTAAAAAAATATTTTTCCGAACGTCTACTGCAACAGCTTTACAATAAGTTGCCACAACTCGAAGGTAAAATTGATTACTTTGAGCTATCTACACCACTATCAACTGACTTTTTTTGCAGTTATAAAAAAGGGGAAATCTATGGTTTGCAACACGATCCCGAACGCTTCGAACAGGACTGGTTAAGACCCAAAACCAAAATAAAGGGTTTGTATCTAACCGGGCAGGATATTATGTCATGTGGCGTGGCTGGCGCGATGATGGGTGGATTTGTTACTTCTTTGAGTGTACTGGGACTAAGCAGTTTGGCGTTAATAAAGCAGTTTATTAAAAGCCCTCAAAATGGAGACACCTTGGTTGATTTTCAATTTGAGCAAAATGACATTCTATAATTTGAGCAATAATAATTGGCCACAAACAGCTCAGATCGTGTCTTAAGCATTTAGTTCAATTTAGTTATGCAAATCAGGTTATTTAAGGATTACATCTCTTATAGCAGGTCTATTGTCCTGACAACCCGATATTTCTAATGTGACTACTTTAGACGCCATTTTTGCAGATAACAGCTGTTATTTCCCAAATTACAGCCGTAAGATCGGTTGTTTTTCAACCAAGTTAGCA
>CAZOBX010000222.1:0-10022 GCA_964578045.1 uncultured Kangiella sp.
GTTTCAAGTTTAGATTGGGCAAATCTGGTTGATTCCCTGACGGTTCACGAGACATGTTTTTATCGAGACAAAGACTCGTTAAATCTGGTGACAAATTATTGCCGCAATAAAGCATTAAAGGAATTTGAACTTAGCCAAGAGTCACAACATTTTCAATTGTGGAGTGTTGGTTGTTCCACAGGAGAAGAAACTTACACCTTGGCACTGGAAATGGAAAAACTCAACATTAGTTTAAAAGCGTCCATAGGAAAAACAATTTATTATGGCGTGACTGGCATCGATGTAAGTTATCCATCATTAGCCATTGCGCGCGAAGGTATTTATTCCGACAAAAAACTGGATTTTATACCTTCGACTTCACTTAATAATTATTTTGACAAAATGGCTGATGGGCATGTACAGGTTAAAAACAGGATAAGAAAACGCACCTGTTTTATCCAAAATAATATTCTGGAAATGAGTCTCCAGCCGAATCAGTATTATGATGTGATTTATTGTCAAAACGTGATGATTTATTTTAGACAAGAGCGCAAAGAATTGATCGTTAACGATCTAGAGAAACGATTAAAGCCGGGTGGGATTTTGATCTTAGGGCATGGTGAAGTAACTACCATTACCAACTCAAATTTAACCAGAATAGATAATAAACATTGTCTTGCTTTTATTAAAAGTGACGACAATATAACCAATATGGCGGAGTTGTCATGACCGACAATTATGATCAATTAGCTTTAAGTTGGGTCAGGAAAGAAATTAACAATACACTTGAGCAAGCGAGGCAGGGATTAGAAACCTTTGTCGAGGATAATCGAGATCAAACCCAAATTCAGTTTTGCATCAATTGTTTGCATCAAGTGCAAGGCACACTGCAAATGCTCGGGTTTGATGGCGCAGCCAGGCTGGCGTTGGAAATGGAAGGCCTTGCTGAAAAAATGGCAAGTAATTCTGGTGACATAAAAGAGTCCTCGTTCGAAGTTTTAATGCGCGCAATGCTACAAATGCCAGGCTACTTAGAGCGAGTTGAGAGCGGCCAAAAAGATATTCCTGTTGTTTTATTACCTCTCATCAATGAATTGCGAAACGCAGCCAGTCTAGGTCCGGTTAAAGAAAACGAATTCTTCATCGCTGACACTTCGAGTGTTGCACCCCCTAAGCCAAACGAATCTGTTAGCCAAAAAGATAAGACCGTTTCTTTTCAAGATAACGCCAGAAAATTACGCGCCCATTTTCAGAAAGGATTGACCGGTATTATTCGTAGAGTAAATGTCAAAGAGAGTCTGACGAGAATCCACAAAGTGTTATTGCGCCTCGAAGCTTTAACCGAAGGACATAATGTCGCTCGACTTTGGTGGGTGGCTGATGGATTTATTTTTTCCATCGCAGAGAAAGGGTTATATAGAGAAAAAGAGATCCATTTATTACTCGGTCAAGTTGACAAGCAAATAAAAAGACTTGCAGACGAAGGCGATACGGCATTAGATGATGAGATCCCTGCGCAGCTGTTATCTAAATTACTGTATTTCGTCGCCCGTTCAAATTCTAAGAATAGCCGAGTGGTCAATCTCAAGAAAGAATTTAACTTGCAAGAGTCATTGCCAGAAAGTCAAACCATTAAGAAACAGCAGGAACAGTTAGCAAGACCTGATTCGACCTCCATGTTAAAGGTTGTGCAAGCGATTGGCGAGGAGCTAGATTCGGTCAAAGATCAACTGGATCTGTTTGTGCGCGCTCAAGCGAAAGAACCCTCTCAATTGCAGTCTCTTGTCGCGTCATTGTCTCGAATTGCCGATACCTTGACAATTTTGGAATTACCAATCCCAAGAGATGTTATTCGAGAACAAGTCAAGCAAATCCAAAAATCTATTGATTTGAGAAAAATGCCTGATGATTCCTCAATAATGGATATAGCTGGCGCATTGTTATTTGTCGATGCGAACCTAAGCAACTTTGATATTGATAGTTTTGCCAAAGGAGAAGACAGTTCCGAAAATTTAACGGAAATCGGTGAAAAAAGAGCCAAAGAATCCCAAGTTAATGAAGCAACCGTATCGCTTGTTAAAGTGGCGAGAAAAAATCTTCAACAGGCCAAAGATGGCATGATCAATTATATTGCATCTAACTTTATCCGGAATGAATTGAAAAAAGTTCCAGGATTGTTGGATGAAGTACTTGGCGCACTGAAAATCGTTGAATTTGACGATGCCGCAGAAGTTCTGGATATTGCCAGGTTATTTGTCAAAGAATGTTTACTTGGTGGCGATAAACAGCCCAACGAAAAACACCTCGATGCCTTGGCTGATATTGTAACCAGCGTTGATTATTATCTGGAAGGTACGGAAGAAGGTAACAGCAAAGCGATTGTTTCTATTTTACGTAGCGCAAAATCCAGTCAGGACATGCTGGTAACTGCGATCGAAAATAATAAGCAACAAACAACAGAAAAAGTTATTGAGATTGATGTTTCGAACGAACAGCCTGATAAGCAGATTGAGAGCGCAAAAATCATTCCGATTGTAAAATCGGCCCCGGCAAGAGAGGTTGATGAGTCGCTGATAGACGAGGAAGTTTTAGAAATTTTTCTCGAAGAAGCCGAAGAAGAAATCGAAACTATTGAAAAAACGTTACCAGTTTGGATTAGTCAATTAAATAATCAGGAAGCATTAACCACCTTACGCCGTTCTTTCCATACATTAAAAGGCAGCGGTCGTCTGGTTGGAGCCTTCGTTATTGGTGAATTGAGTTGGGCTGTAGAAAATATGCTAAACAAAGTTATCGAGGAGTCTATTCCAGCAGAAAACCCAGTGATAAGTGTGCTCAATAATTCCTTAACCATTTTGCCGAATTTGGTTTCAGAGTTTTCAAAAAATGAACAACATGAAGGCGACGATGTTGCTGAATTAATTGCAAGATCAGAACATATCTCTAGCGGGCAAAAATTAAGTGATTTTGTTTTTGTGACAGAAACTCCAGAACAACTAACTGAAATACCGACGTTGTCTGAAGAAGTGGACACGAAAGCCGAAGAAGAACCAATTGATCCGGTGTTATTGGAGATTTTTGTAACTGAAGCAAAAGTCCATTTAAAGGCCATTAATGATTTTGTTAATGATGCGGCTCCAGGTTCGAATGTTGCAGTAACCGATGGATTGATCAGAGCTTTACATACCCTTAAAGGCAGTGCGCATATGGCTAAAGTTGAGCCAATCGCAAAAATTGCAGGCCCTTTTGAAAAATATGCAAGAATATCAAAAGGTAGTAACCGTCGTTTTGATGCCGAGACGGTTTCCCTGTTGGCTGACTCAAAGACATTTCTAGAGGATGTGGTTGATCAGTTAAATCATTCACAACCAATCGATAAGGTAACTTTTGCTTCGTTAACTGGCCGCATCGCAACGCTGGTGGGCGGCCGAACAACCGATGGAACAACCTCGGATGACCAACAACAACGAGATCAACAGTTAGTATCTATCTTCTTGACTGAAGGCTTGGATATTCTTCAAGAAGTAGGCGCTTTGTTGAGTGCCCTGCAACAAACACCACAAGATCAATCGTTATCAACCAAAATATCGACTGAACTACATGCTTTTAAACGTGGCAGCGAGATGGTTGGCGCGCAAGAATTACAACAATTCTCAGCAATATGCGAATCCGTTAGTCATTTGCGAATTGATGATGGCGATGGACATCGAGAATATCATCGATTGCTGAGTGCTGGTGTTGAAGAACTCACAGAAATGCTGAACTTGTTAGTTGCTGAACAAGATATCAGTTTGCCAGGTGCATTGGCCGATGAAATGCAAAGCTGGATAGAAGATGTTTCCAAAAGCGCTGCGCCGGAAGAAATGGATCAAGAATTAGTCGAGCTGTTTGTCGAAGAAGCCGACGAATTGATTGAAACGACCAATGACTTATTAGCAAGATGGTGTGAACATCTCAATAGTGATGAAATTAATAAGGAATTAAGAAGAATTTACCATACATTCAAAGGCAGTTCGCGAATGGCTGGTGCGATGAATATTGGAGAGCTAGCATTTTATATCGAAGAAATTTTCAATCGAGTCGTGGATTTTGGTCATGAAAATTCTTCTGTTGATTATGACCTTGTTTGTTTAGCAACTCACAAAATAATTGAAATGGTTGACGTGCTCAGAAACTTCAGGTGGCCGGTTGAAGCGACCATGGAATTGACTAAACTTCAAAAACGCCTAAAAGGTGAAGATTTAGCTGAAGCAACTGCAGAAATCGCAGAAATCGCAGAAATCGCAGAAATCGAAAAAGTTGCAGAAGTTGCAGAAGTTGCAGAAGTTGCAGAAGTTGCAGAAGTTGCAGAAGTCACCGAAGTTGTAGAAGTCGCCGAAGTTGTAGAAGTCGCCGAAGTTGTAGAAGTCGCCGAAGTCGCAGAAGTTGAAAAAAGACCAGCCAGAGAAGCCTCTGACGCAATTGTCAGTGAAGATACTATTGCACCGACCGCACCTATAGTTGTTAGCGGTAACGTGCATCAAATCGATTTAGATGAAGACGGTTTGGAAGTGCTTGAAATTTACCTGGAAGAAGCTGATGAGTTATTGGTAGCGCTTGACGAAGCAATGCATCTTTGGGGTAACAATCTCGGTGATCAGGACGCTATCGATACTTTACAAAGAGTTTTGCATACTTTCAAAGGGGGAGCTCGCCTTTCTGATTTGGTGGTTTTAGGCGATTTGACCCATGAAATGGAAACTTATTTTGAAAAAATAAATAGCGGTTTGTTAAAAGCTCAGGGATCTCACCTGAACTTTATGCTTCAGGGATACGATGTTATCGATGCGCTAGTTAACGAAGTGAAAGAAAAAAATCAAATGACTTTACCGGAGCAATATTTTGCTCAATTGAAACGACTAATTGCTGGTGAAGAAATCGTAGACGGTGGCGTCATACAGGAGACGGCTACTGAAGCTCTAGTTGAAGATAAGGTCATTGAACAAAAAACCGATCAGAAAAGCAAAGCAAAAGATAAAAAAGAAGCCAAAAGCTCGATTGAAAGAGCAGCATCCGCCTCTGCGGAAATCGTTTCATTTGAAAAACGCAAGCAGCAGCAAGAAGAAGCGCGTAGACAAACGACTAGCACAGACAGCGTCAGAGTCAACTCCAGTCAATTGGAAAATCTGGTTAATCTGGCCGGCGAAACCAGTATTTTCCGCTCTCGATTAGAGCAGCAAATGTCTGTTTTGAGATACAATTTGGAAGAAATGAATTCAACGGTTGACCGATTGAGGGACCAGTTGAGAAATCTGGATATTGAAACGGAAGCGCAAATATCCTATCGACGGGAAGTCAGTGGTGGTACCGAGTATGAAGATTTCGATCCATTAGAAATGGATCGATATACTCGTCAACAAGAACTGACTAGAGGTTTGGGAGAAAGTGCGGTCGATTTGATGAACCTGAAAGAGACCCTGGATTCGTTAACATCTGATTCGGAAACGCTGCTGCTACAACAAGGACGAGTCAATACCGAAATGCAAGAGAGTTTAATGCAAACTCGGATGACCCCGTTTGAAAGTTTAGTACCAAGATTGCGTAGAATGATCCGTCAAATCAGTACTGAACTTGGTAAAACTATTGAGTTATCAATCAGTGCCGATGGCGAAATGGATAGAAGCGTGTTAGAAAGAATGATTGCACCACTAGAGCACATGCTAAGAAACGCAATGGACCACGGTATCGAAACTCCCGCGGAGCGTAAAATACTAAACAAACCGGAAACCGGTAAAATAGCCATTTCTCTCTATCGTGAAGGCAGTGAAGTTTTTATAAGTATTAAAGATGATGGTCGAGGTCTCAACCTTGATGCCATTCGAGATAAAGCTATCGAAAGAGGCTTGATCAGTAAAGATAGCGAGTTAAGTCAACATGAGTTGCAGCAACTCATACTCGAGGCTGGTTTTAGTACTGCAGAAACGGTTACCCAGATATCCGGTCGTGGTGTTGGTATGGACGTGGTTAATAGCGAAATTAAACAGCTGGGTGGAGTAATCGAAATCGATTCAGTTAGCGGTAGAGGCTCAACGTTTACCGTCAGGTTGCCATTCACGGTTTCGGTTAATCATGCCTTGATGGTGCAAATTGGTGAAGAAATTTACGCCATACCATTGGCCAATATAGAAGGTATCGTCCGTGTTAGCCCTTTTGAATTAGAAGAATATTATTCTAATTCAGAAACAAAATTTGCATACGCCGGGATCGAATATTCAATGTATTATCTGGGACAAATGCTCGATCATCATTCAACTGCCAAATTGGATGGTGTCTCTCAACCACTGCCAGTGCTTTTATTACACGGAGCCGATCACCCAACCGCCCTGCAAGTGGATGAATTATTGGGAAGTCGTGAAATTGTTGTAAAATCTATCGGCAGCCAATTGAGTTCGGTCAGTGGATTATCCGGTGCAACTATTCAAGGGGACGGCCGAGTGGTGCTTATCTTAGATATGCCTGCGTTAATTCGTCGCGTTGATGCCGTGATTGATCAGGTCGATATTATTGAAGAACTTGTTGAAGAAGATAAAATTCCAACAGTTATGGTGGTCGATGATTCGATCACAGTAAGAAAAGTAACTACTCGCCTACTAGAAAGAAACAATTTCGAAGTGATTACCGCAAAAGACGGTGTTGATGCCGTGACGGTTTTGAGTGACCATATGCCGGATGTCATGCTATTGGATATTGAAATGCCCAGAATGGATGGATTTGAACTGGCAACTATCATTCGCCATGATGAGCGATTGAAAAATTTGCCAATTATCATGATCACCTCAAGAACAGGCGAAAAACACAGGCAAAGAGCGGAAGCCATTGGTGTAAACCAATATATGGGTAAGCCTTACAACGAAGTAGACTTACTTGAAACCATTAATGGTTTATTATCAGAAAATACTTGAGGACCACTGTGAGTAACTTATCAATTGGTTTGGTCACCTCACCAAGCGAAGAAAGCAAACAATTAATTAGTTTGTTAGAAGCGCTTGGTGTTCAAGTCTCCTATCATATTACCCCGGACGAAATTCTGAGTTCACATATTGAAGACGAATCTTTGCACGTCTGGTTACTCAATGTGGATGACGATCATTGGCATGATAATATTGACCAACTCTTAGATGAATCAGAAGCCTCCATTTATTTTAATGAGCCCGGTACCCTCAGTAAACAATCACACCCCGATTACTGGTGTCAAAAACTGGTTAGCCGACTTTACGAATTGACGGGTTTATCGACAGAGTCAGCGTCTAAAAGCAACGAACCTGCGCTGAAGTCCGAAGGCCTTGTGTCCCCGGCCAGCCAATCTTCGTCTGACATCGAGCAGACGGCTTCAAAACCAAGTTTACAGTCTAATGACGATTCGATTCAATCAAAGCCAGGACCAACAGCGACATTAGACTCGGCAGATGAACTGAGTTCTGCTCTCGATCAATTAGAAACCAATTCCATCGGATTGCCTAGCGATATTGCAGCAGATCTTGTATCTGAGCTGGAAAGTATATCACCGGATCTTGATACTTCTATCGAAGATTCTCTTTCCCTGGAGGCTGAACTTTCGCTTGATCAGGACTTTTCGATAGACGAAGAGCTGTCTCTCGACGACGAGTTAAATGAACTGTCCATATTAGATGAAAAGATTGAATTAGAAGCGGATCAACTAGATGATTTTTCTGAGATAACGCTCGATGTTTCAGAACCAGATTTTACCCTGGATGATACTAAAGCCGCCGGTATAGCCGACGAAATTATAGCGTTGGCCGCAGAGCCAGAAGGATTAGTTAGTGAGCTTGAATCGACGGATAAAATGCTAGACGAAATCGATTTTTCCAGCAGTTCAATTCCGATATTGGAGTCTGCTAGAGAAGACGACCAAAAAACGCTTGAGTCGATTTATGGGCCACAGGATGACGAAGCCCCTTCATCGAATAATAACGATTCTTTGTCAGAATCTGACAAGCTTGAAGCCATTGAAATCGAAGCACCTCTTCAAGATTCGAATGAACCAGTGCTGGAACTGGAGAGTGAGTTATCTTTTGATGTTGATGAACTAGACGATGAAATAACTGGCAAAGCTAATTTTATAGAACAAGAATCTAACGACGACGAACAAATCTCAAGTATTGAAGGTATCGAACTGGACGAATTAGCCTTGACTTCGATTGCGCAAGAAAAAGATACAGGCAATGCGGTTTTTTTGGAGGAAGTAGAGCCGTCTGCCCTCGAAGAGATACAAGTAGAAGAGACAGCCTCAATCGTAAAGCAAGAAAATGATGGTTTGTCTCTGGAATCGATTGAAGCGCAACCAATTCGCGGCAAAGCGGTTTTTCTTGAAGAAGAGTCTGAGCAACAACCAGAATCCATATTGGTAGAACCGGCGACCCTTGATGATGGCGGACTTAGTTTAGAATCTATCGGCGAAAAACCAATTGACGGAAAAGCAAAATTTGTTATCGATGATCAACCTAAAGAATCAGAATTACCGAAGCAGCCATTAGTGGCAGAAAAAAAACCAGTGGTTGAAGATAGTCCAGAAGACGATCTTTCAGGGCTGAATTTGCAGCCAATTGACGATCCAAACGAGACGAGCGGGCTGAATGATGAAATATTGCAGCCAGATGATTCAGAGCCTGACGTTCCAGAGAAAGCGCCTTCTGAGTTAGACTTTGATGTTGATTTGCATCAAGAGTCGCCTGCAACGGAGCTGGAGGATTTACCGGCATTAGTTGAAATTGATACCCATGAAGCGGTAAATGAAACGCAAGAATTTGAAATTCCGATGTTGGATGAGTCGGCCACAGGTTTGGATTTTGAAGAAGTTGTTGAGCAATCGACAGGTAATGAATTAACCTCTTGTTGGGCCATTGGTGCATCTTTAGGTGGACCCGCAGCAGTAAAACGATTTTTACAGAGCCTGCCAGCAGACATCAATGCCAGTTTTATTGTGACTCAGCATATCGATGAGAATTTCTTACCGGTGCTCGCTGAGATATTGAGCAGTAACAGCCATTTTGATGTTCAAGTGGCTACCGGAAGTAATTCAATAAGTGCAGGTAAAGTCTATCTGGCACCTCTAAAAGGAAAACTGATTTTTCTTAAAGACGGTTCCATGTTAGTTGATCATTCTCAAAAATGGAGTGGTCCTTATCTACCTTGTATCGATGATGTGATTGAATCATTGGCTGCCATTTATGGCGCAAAAAGTGGAGCGATAATTTTTAGCGGTATGGGCCAAGATGGACTAAAAGGGGTCAAAAAAATGCTGTCAATGGAAGGCCAGGTTTGGGCTCAGTCGGTTGAAACTTGTGCTAATTCATCTATGCCGGAAGCTGTTATTAATGCTGGATTGGCGAGTGTTGTTGCTGCGCCAGAAGTGCTTGCGGATAGATTGGTTGACTTTGTTAATCAATAATTCGAAAAATAAACATTTAAAAAAATATTGAGATAATATTATGGCTGAAAATATTCAAGAAGTGTATAGCTTAATGATACCCACGGTTGACAGTAATATCTTGTTGCCAAATACTAACGTGGCTGAAATCATTCCATTCAGTAATGTTGAATTATTTGATGAAAGTTCGGGAAAACCTGACTGGTTTTTAGGACATTTGCTATGGCGGGGTATCAATATTCCCCTGGTATCAATTGACGTAATAAAAGGGCTTGATGATCCCAAGGCAAATAAACGATCTCGCGTAGCGATCACTCATACTCTCAATTCAAATCGCGACTTACCTTACCTGGCGATCGTGGTACAAGGGATCCCAAGACTGTCCCATGTTAGAGTCGACAATATTAAATACTTACAGAATGAAGAGTTATCGGTGGCGGAAAAAATGCGGGTTGAAATTGATTCAATTGCTGCATCTATTCCGGATCTCGATCGATTGGAATCCATGGTTTTAGAAGAATCTCAATTCGCCGATTAAAGTTCAATACCGTTTGTCCTGCTTATATACCCGTTCCACCTCAAGATGCAGGTTTCAGCAAGGCTAGAAACTGCCCTA
>CAZOBX010000223.1:0-9981 GCA_964578045.1 uncultured Kangiella sp.
AAATAATGGTACATCACGATCATCGTTTAATTTTACTCGATTTGAAAATTCTGGTCGGATGAATTCGATCTGACGTTTTACTTTTTCAAAGATTTCTTTTTTATCGACTACAATTTCGCCGATATCCGCGCGTAAATAATCCCGTAAAGATCGGATGATCACATCGCTTTCCTGATGGATAAGAAAAGGGGCAGGGCGAGATTCCGACGCTTTAACAATGGCTCCCCATAAATTTTGTAGAACTTTCATGTCCCATTCCAGCTCTTCTGCACTGCGACCAACACCGGCGGTTCTAACGATACAGCCCATACCTTTTGGGGTATCGACTTCTCTCATTGCCTGGCGAAGTTCATCTCTTTCCTGACCTTCGATTCTGCGAGAAATACCACCAGCGCGTGGATTGTTTGGCATAAGAACCAGATAACAACCGGCTAAGCTAATAAATGTCGTTAGCGCAGCTCCTTTATTGCCTCGTTCTTCCTTGTCGATCTGTACGATAACTTCCTGACCCTCTTTTATCACATCCTTTATGTTAGGACGGCCTCGAGTATTCTTATCGTTAAAATATTCGCGGGAAATTTCTTTAAGGGGAAGGAATCCATGCCGGTCAGCGCCGTAATCAACAAAAGCAGCTTCCAGACTAGGCTCAACTCGGGTGATTTTTCCTTTGTGGATGTTGGCTTTCTTTTGCTCTCGACCAACTAGTTCGATATCCAGGTCAAACAGGTTTTGACCATCAACCAATGCAACCCTAACCTCTTCTGGTTGAGTGGCGTTAATTAACATTCTTTTCATTATATTTATCTCTCTTTTTGATCGTTTAACGATCAAAATTCTAAATGACACAAATAGAAATGGAGATAGAAGGGGAGGAGGGAATAAGATTGAGTATTATCACAAGGGAAACTAGTAAACTGATGCTTATTTAAAGATTAAATGACTTAGACTGTAGTCAGATTCTTTTTAATGAATCAGCTTTAAATCAATCAGTTAATGGCTTAACAAATAGTTTGTACAAGCCTTCCTGGATATGTGATGGACTGAATTCAACAGCGTGAATCAGATTCGTCGGGTGCCAGGATCTAAATGGCTTTACTGAGTTTCTATCGCTACAAATTCTGTAGCCCATTGTATTAAATTACTTATTTCTTCACTAAATCCAGATTAAAGCGAACAAAAATGTCCTGGGTAACCTGATTAATATTCTATTCTCACACGTCTATAGGTCGACGTTGTATTAATACAAATCTAAATTGAGTTATCTCATTATTTAAGATTTGTTGTTTTATTTAAAATGTCGTCTTAATAGACAAACATTGTTGAATTTTGTCTAGCGGAGATTTTCAGAGACTTGAATGACTTGATGGGATGTCCCTAAGAAATTTCCAATTTCCGGTAAAATCGCTATTTGGCGCTTCACAACTGACTATTTTCACTAATATCTTCCAATAGGGCGGAGCGCTCCTCTGGTTCCTTGTGGTCTAATGCCCAAGGACAAGTCTTACCAAACTTACTTCCAGCAGGCGAACTATAGCAACATTAGTTTTGGACATCAATTTATTATTGTAAAATCAGTCATTTAACTAAATATATGCTCAATAATATCTCTTCTTAAATGATAATCTTCTAAAAAGTAGTGCTTATATATAGCTTAGTAGCTTGTTGCAAGCTATAAACTAAAGATACAATAGCGCTGAAACTAATCGTTATTTCTTCTGCTTCAACTGATTTTTCTAGGTTCAAACATGCAATATCAAAATTTTGTCGATAATCTCGATACGCAAACCATTAGCAAATTACAGACCGCAGTAGAAACAGGTCGATGGGAAAATGGCGACAAACTGACGGATAAGCAAAGAGATAGCGCGATGCAGGCAGTTATGCTTTGGCAGGCTAATAACCAGGTAATCGGTTCGAATGAGCCTTTTAAGGTTAATTCCAAGGGTGAATTTAGAATCGGTAAAGGGGGAGCTGTTAAAGATACGCCGTTGGAGTTTCGGTTGAAAGATGACCCCAATCTGATTTTCAAGAGCAAAGATTAATTTGTTTTTGAAACTCGATGCATAGGGCTATCAAGAACTTGCTTGCGGCTTAACGAACCCTTAAAGCCTATACCTTCAGAGCAAAAAATATTGACAAACTCGATATTTCCGCAATCCCTTTTAGATCTTATTCGGATTGTTAGCTGAAATTGCCAAGTTGGTGAAAAATCGTATGAACAATAGCTTAGTTTTATGTCGCAACCGAGTAAAACGCATAGTTAGATTTTTACAAGTTTTTTTGCGTTCTCCAATGTGAGAGTCAGCATGCAATTCACTGATCGCCACTGTATAAGGAGACAAGCCGTATATTAACTGGCCATGTAACCAGAACATTTTTAGGTAAACATCCGAAGGCGCAATCATTCGTTTGCTTGCCTCTAGCAAAATACTGGCCGCTTGCGGAGAAACGACATAACAGGCCATGCTATGGGGAGCTTTAGTGTAACGCCACATGGTAAATTCACCGTCGACCAGCAATTTATTTTTTTTTGCACGTGTTTCGGTTTGCAAACGTATATAGCCTAGCTTTTCGATATGTTTTTCAGCTGTCGATAGGCTCTGTTTGAATCCATTCAATAATAAAAAGTCATCTTCCATTATAACGATCGGGTGCATGCAGGTAACACAAAGTTTCCATGCTTTCTTATGACTGGCAAAACATGCAATTTCTCCTTTTGTAGGTTCTCGCCCAGTATTGAGGATAAATTGCGATTTATCGCAAGATTGTATTTGCGCAATGGTTAATTCTTTCTTTTGTACCGCATTCAAAAACTCATAATTAAGACCATGCATTTTTAGCTGTACATCCGCCTGCTTTCTACGAGCCGCTGCGTCTGTCAAACTGATTACATAAATTGGTAACAAAAGCAAACTCCTACAGCATTCGGCAATAATGATTATGTTAGCGTTTAGCAAAATTCAACTCTGCTTTGGTTAACATACTCCATTTATCTTTCTGCAGGCTTACTAAGACATTACCAATTGGTAAGGTCGGGAAGTGTGAATAAACTAATAGGCAGTTTTGGACACGGAAGTGCGACGAGTTAAAGCGTTTTCAAACGGCGGTGACATGCTAGTACCGGGTACATTCTATTTGTTTTTTATTGATGCATCGAAGAGCTAAATAGCAATATAATCAAAAATAAAATATGAGTTGGACCTATTTGATACTTTAAGAGATTCCGATAATTAATTTTATGTTATCAGTATGCACTCTGGGATCAAGAACAGAGTCAAGCGGTAGTTCCTGACTCTTTAATCAGTTTATTATTGTATTTTCTCGGCTCCTTCCCTACAACTTAACAATCAATTTACCATTATTGCCGCCACTAAATAACAAATTAATTCCTTCAATGGCGCTTTCTAATCCGTCTAAAATATGAGTACGATACTGAATTTTACCTTGCATTAGATAAACGCCCATTTTTTGTCCCATATCAGCCCATTCCGCGCGATGATCTGGCATAGTAAAACCCTGAATCATCAGGCGTTTTTTAACGATATTTATCCAATTAGGACCCGGTGATGGTTGGTCTGTATTATAGTCGCTAATCATGCCACAAACAGCGATCCGTCCAAATGCATTCATATTATTAAATACTGCATGCTGGATCGGACCGCCAGTATTTTCAAAATAACAATCAATGCCATCGGGCGCAGCTCTGGTGACCGCTTCTGCTATATTATCAGTGTGGTAATTAATTGTTTCATCGAAACCAATTTCTTTTAACCACTGGCATTTGTCTTCGCTGCCCGCTACTCCAATCACTTTGAGACCTTCTAATTTAGCCATTTGTCCCACCAAAGAACCAACCGAACCGGCAGCGCCGGAGACCACAAGTGTTTCCCCCGATTTTGGTTTAAGCACACCAAAAAGACCTTGATAGGCAGTAATGCCAGGTAGGGCTAGTACCGATAGAACCGCCTCAGGCGGAATAACCGCTGGAATTTCTCTGGCGTTTTCGGCATCACATACCACGTATTCTTGCCATCCAAACATGCCCATTACCTGGGTATCAACGGGAAAATCATCATTGCTGCTTTCGACGACAAGGCCTACACCGCTGGAACGCATCACATCGCCAAGTTCAACAGGCGGAATATAGCTGCCTCTGTCTTCATTCATCCAGCCACGCATTGCCGGATCCAGAGACATATGGGTTTGCTTAACCAAAAACTGACCAGCTTCTAAGGTTGTAGTTTCTTTGTTGACCACTTCAAAAATATCAGCAGTGATCGTTAGTTGCGGTCGTTTTATTAAGTTAATTGCCTTGTTCTTCATAATGGTTTCTCTATGGTTAGTAAATTGTTGTGTTTGAATGATTGTACTAAAATGGTTGTCTTGGGATAGCAGCAATAAAAGGCCAGTGTAACGTGTTAATATCGCCACATAAAGCCGTATCACCTATATTGCTCGCAAAGGCTAACAAACAACCAAAACGCGCATAGAATAAGAGAAAATATCGAAAAAATAGAGATTGAGAATGAACTGAAATGGTGAAAACACTTTACGTTTACTTTAACAATATTGAGGCCGCAGTGATCAGTTTTGATCACAATACACAAGTAAGCACTTTTCAATATACAAAGCTATTTTGCAAGTCAGGGATCAAACTTTTTCCGCAGCATATGCCTATCAATCCTGACACGATTTATTAAACGCCGGCCAGAAAAAAAACACGCATTCCGACATCACAACTCAAATTCATGATCGATAGTGTGTTCGATTCTTTTTGCAATTGGAAGCGACTAGAAAAAGAAAATGAAGTGCCGAAAAAATTGTGCAATATTATCATAAATACATTACCAATAAAGAATTTGACTCGGTAATTTGAATAAGTGGCAGTATTTATTTTGATGGCAGAAAAGTTCGAAAAGCGAGGTCTACTATTCGAACAAAGGTGCCTTTTACAAAGGTTAGTGTCACCTTTGACAAAATTCATTCAATAAACATTAAAAACTGTAGTCAAAATTTCAAAAAGAGCTATAAGCTAGTACAAATAGTGATATTTAAAGCATCTGGCTAAACGCTTCCTCTACCGACTCACCGTCAATCAGTTTTTCAATTATCTTGTCGCGATTAGCGCTCATATTCACCTTGGCAAATTTCTCTTTATTGGCAAAATAATATTGCGACATTAATTTTGTTGCAGCGTTTTTGTTGACCTTTGCGGACTTCTTTTTATCGATGGTCATTTTTTTCGGTTGGCTTATTTTCTTTTTGATCGGGGTTTTTATTGGAGCGGGATCAGAGGAACGTACAGCAACACCTGAATTATCCGAATAAATAGCACCACTTGATTCTATTTTTGTTTCTAATGAATTGTTACAATCCGGTCTATCAACCGTATCAGATGCAATATAATCGTCACTCGGTTGACAGATAAGTCGTTCAAATAATGCCACTCGAGCTCTAAAAATTGGCGTTTGTTGCGCATCGACAGGTTGCTCGGCTTTAAACCAGTTTGCACTTTGAAGGGCGACGATAATGTCATCCCAATATCGTTGAAAATCTTGTTTTTTGAGTGGTTTAACAGAAAACGCCTGACAGACTACATCAACAGTATCAGCACTGATCGCTACAAATTGGTCAGGCCTTTTCATACTCAGCAAACGGGTCGCCGGAAATAAGTGAGTCTGTTTAAACCCATTTTCGGCAAACAGTGAGTTGTAGCCATCGACAAATTGAGTAAAATGCCATCCATCGATCCGGCCTTTGGCAGGAATAATCTTCAGTAGTTTCGCCAGGCCTTCAGGGTCATTCCTTAGCACTTTTTTAAAAGAGGCGAATCCTTGCATGCTACCGAGTAACTGGGTATCAAAACCATATTGTTTGCGGGTTTGGTTATCTTCAACGCCACCAATCAAATAGCGTTCTACCAGACTACTATCGGCGAAATTATTTGGTACGTCAGTGCATGATTGATTCATTAATAAATCGGCGACATTCAATAATTTTAAGCTGGGTGCAATTTCGTACTCCATTGGTAATGAGGTCAACAGTTGACAATAGTCCTGCCAGTTTGCATTCATCGCGTCTTGTATGCGGCTTTGTTTTTGTTGTTGTGCTAAATCTGCATAATTTTCATGGGTGTCTGACATAACTAATCTCTTATAACCAATCTTTGCGATTGGGTTATCTACTTAGCAGTAATTTTTGCTATAGTGTTAGTGAACTTGAAAAAGGCCGATATTGTATAAGGTTGTTATTCTATGTGACAGTCTTTTAACTTTTAGGTGAGTTTTCTGTGAATCAAGCTCAGATTCTGGCCAATAATTATGAAATTGAGGTAGCAGCCTATTGAGTCATTTTGCTGGTAAAGCCCTGTTCAAGCTGATTGTTAGCCTGTTATTGCTAACAAATATCACTGTATCTCTCGTATTAGCTTCAGATTCGCCTATACAAATCACCGCAATAGAAATCACTGTCAAAGACGTTTACGGCAATAAAGACCTGCACTGGTTGCAAGAATTTGCCAATAAATACCATATCAATAGCAAACAAAGTGTAATCCTTGCTCTTTTGCCAATGAGTAAAGGAGATTGGGTAACACCACAACAATTATTAGAAGCGGAAAGATTATTGCGAAATAAACGTTATTTACGCGATGCTCAATTGTTTTTGTCAGAAGATGGCATTTTGCAAGTCATTGTAATTGATAACTGGACTTTGTTTCCCACCTTTGATATTAATCGAACCGGAGGCCAAAATAGCTCAGCTATCGGCATTAGAGATTCAAACCTGTTGGGATTGGGGGTCGCTGCAACTCTCAACTATAAAAGAGATGAGCAAAAATCTGGCTATCGATTGCGGCTAACTGTGCCAGTAGGCCGCACTAATCATTCCTTTACCAGGATCGTGTGGGAAGATTACGATACAGGCACAGAAAAGGCCGTATCTTACGTTAAACCTTTTTATACTAGCGAAACTGAAAACATGTGGTTAGTCGCAGCAAGTTCAAGCGATCTCGAATCGACCTATTATCAAAATGATCAGGATTTAGGCGTAGTTACAGCCAGTAACACCCGTCTGCGATTAAATTATGGCTGGCTCAATCATTATCAAAACGATACCGCTTATCGCACCTTGTTTGGTTGGTCATATGACTCTACCGATTTGCTCGAAGCGGATCCCACTTTGATGGTTAACCTGTTTAATGTTAGCCGCAAATCTTATCTTTGGTGGGGTAAGCAGCAGTTTGAAAGTCAATTCAAAGTTTTAAAGAATATTTTCATTATCGATAACAAAGAAGATATAAATCTGGGCTTGAATGCAAACTATCTCATCGGGGCCGGAAAGGTTGAGTTTTTCGATTTTGATAGCAGTCAGAACCTAATTAATCTTGTAAATATTGCCAAGGATAAAGCAAACATGCTGAAGCTCTTTTCTTCTTTTTCTATTGGCAATCAAATCGAATCAACCCTGTTACTTCATCGAGCGAACTTTAATGCCGAAATATACGATAACGGAAAAATACAAAACTATTATTCAGCGAATTATCGAATAAATTTATTTTATCCGTTTAACCACCAATGGTCTTTCTATAACGGTAATAATTTATCCTACGTTTCGCAATTTAGACAAGTACCAATAGCGGTAGGAGGGGATAGTGGGCTACGGGGCTACCCGGTCAGCTACCAATGGGGCAACAAACGTTTTCTATCTAACTTTGAATTGCGCTATTACACCGACACTATTTTATGGGATACCTTTTCAATTGGCTGGGTGGCTTTCGTCGATATTGGCAGAGCATGGCAAAGCGAAGGCTTTGATAATCTGGAAGACCGCACACTTAAGTCCGTAGGCGTAGGGATCCGGATTTTTCCCAAAGTCGCCAGCGGCCGAAATGTGGTACATGTCGATTTAGCACGACCATATTCAAACAATGCTGAGATCAATGATTGGGAATGGCGAGTCCAAGTGAAAAATTCGTTTTAAAGTGCTAACCAGTGTAAATCTGAATACATTCGAAATCGCAAAATTCGGCTTCAAACTGATCATCCTCTTGAATAATTAAAAGGTAATGAAATGCCATTTGAAGCTTGCTATATAAGACGAGCTTAATTTATTCAATTGTTATGAATTATAGCTATACTTTTGATTACTATGAATATTATCCTCAATCGCATTGGTCTTTTCCTACTTAATTATATTGCTTTGACCTAACTGACTTAGACTGTAAACTGAAGCAATAAAAAACAAATTCTAAAACTTGGTTAATAGTAATATATTAAATAGCTTATACAAGCTAAAAGATTATTAAGGAGACAAGCAATGATTAAAAATGTAATCGCTGCAGTTATAGCGTCACTGGTAACGGCTGTACTTTTCTTGTTGTTTTCAGGGGTAAGCGAAATTAGTAATTCATTTGTACCCACTGGAGCCGTATCAGCCTTTGATCTCACAATTTGTCCCGACGGGTGGGAAGATTATAATAAAGCGAATGGAAGGTTTCTGGCGGCAACCGGTAATTCTGGCAAGGACGGGCTCACACTTGATAATGGAGAGCAGGGCGGTTCAAATAAAATTATTCTCAATATAAGTAATTTGCCAAGAATTGCATTTGAACTTCCTGAACTCAGTACTCATACAAGCAAGGCTATCATGGAGAAAAATTCAAAATCAAAAACTAGCGATGTAAATATAAACTTAGTAAAAAAAGAAATAGGTGACGGTGCCGCCATACAAAACTATCCAGAATTTATCGCTTTGAAATTTTGCAGAAAACGATAGTTGTTTACGACGAACTTGAGTATGAGCTAAATGACGAAACTTAACCATAACGAACAGTTTAAGCTAAATCGAAAACGAATTAAATTTTAAGCTACCCTGTATTGAAAAATTAACTGACGGAGATAACTTATGAACTGGGACGCAATTAGTGCTATAGGAGAAATCGCCGCCGCATTTGCGGTTTTCGCATCATTGATGTATTTGGCTGTGCAAATTAAGCACAGTAACAACGCCATGAAAGCGAAGGCATTTCAGGAAAGATCAAATACTCTTCAAGATCTAAGAATGCGTGTCGCAGAGTCTGAAACGCTTTCTCGAATTCAATCGTTAGTCATTGAGAACAACGGACAAGGGATTGAAGTAGTTCCACATGCAGTGGACTCTTTAACAGCGACAGAATTTAATCAGTATCGTAATTTTCTGACCGCTCATGCATACCGTATGCAAAATTTAATTCGCCAATATGAACTTGGTTTTCTAGAACAGAAATTCCATGACTCATGCATTATTTCCACAATTACGATGTTTCGCCCGTCTTGGTTAGCATTCGAAGTTTCACAGGGATACGACCTGCAACTCTATGTTGATGACTATAATAAAAATAAAGACTAGTGGTTCACCGAGAAAAACGCCTAATAAATAAGGTTAAATTTATACTGGAATTATAGTAAGAATGATGCATAAATTGGTTTTACTTTTATCGGTTAATTTTCTATGTTTTTTTATGGAACATTTATCTAGCCAATACAGGACAAAGTAGCATCTTTTTAAAGTTATTGCCATTATCCCTAACGGTGATAAATTGGCTTATTTTTATTTATTCGGATTTCTTACTTTAGGCGCTAATTTTGCATTTAAGCTTAAAACTATCCTGTTCTATCTCAAACACTGGAAATATTAAATACCTGAGATTCTATATGAAAGAGAGTACCTAATGCCGAAAAATCCCCTGCTAGCCACCGGTAAAGGTGGTCAGTTGGTACCAATAATGGCATTCTGGCATGAATCGGATAACATTGCTCGTTGGCCGCCGTAGTCAAGGTGACAAGCTGGTGTGTTGGTGACACGATTAGATCGGATTCATCGTGAGATTCAAACAATATTCCTGCCATAAACATGACATTGCTATCAATCTCAAACAGATATTTTTGTTTTTTGCCGTTGTTCAATTTCTTCCACTCATACCAGCCAGAAAATGGAATAATG
>CAZOBX010000224.1:0-8117 GCA_964578045.1 uncultured Kangiella sp.
TACAAATGTAACGATTATGTTATACGCAGATGTGGTGAATGTCAAACTATCCTATTGCTCAATGCGTATGACGCAAACTTAGCGACGTGTTGTTTATCATCTTCTAATAAAGAAATTAAATAAGAAATACTATGGGGACTAAGTTCTCGCATAGCTTTGGCGAGGTCCTGTTGTTCTGTAGACATTCCATATTTTGAAGGTTCAAGCGTCTGTACCAAATCTATGCATACTTTCATCGTGGAACAAACTTGTTCAGATGCTGAGATGGAAAAGCTGCAGGATAACAGGCTAAGTGCTATTATTTGTTTTGATAACATAGTGCTCCCATTTTCATATAAAAATTCCAACGAAGTAATTACTAAATTTCTTTAACGTAAATTATTATCAGCTATAGTTTGCATAGCTCGTACAAGTTCAGGATCTCCCTTGTGTGCCTCCGGAATATCAAAAATGATTTCATTCATGGCGTAACGATGAGTAAACAGCATTTTCAATTATTACCCATGAATGCGTTACAAATGTAACGATTATGTTATACGCAGATGTGGTGAATGTCAAACTATCCTATAGCATTACTTAAGGAATAGGCGTGGGCGAGCGAATTTGTCATAGAGCTAGCCAAAGTATTGGAGTTTTCGTTTTGTTAGCAAGTACTGGTATATTATAAATGCTCAATCAAATCTCTTTGAATCGTCTAGTGGATAGACATTTAGTACTTTAAGCCATGTACGTATTCTTTTGTCACCTTGTTGTTCAAGTGAGCTAACTTTCTTTTCCATCCATTTGGAGTAGTTGATCTTGCTAGCGGCAAGATCTCTAATAATTTGAAACTTATTTTTATTATAAGTGCTTGCCAGACTATCAAGAAGGTAAACTACTTCAACGCGATCTTCTTTTAATAATTCATCAATCAATAAGCCAAGTTTTTCTTCCGGTAAATATACGAAAGCTTTCATCGCGAGCTTCGAATTATATAGATCTTTGTATAAAACGCTTTCTGCCCAATCGAAAATATCGGTGTCACCAACTTTGGCAAGGTGACTTATTAGCATTTCTATGTGTGGGAGAGAAGGGTCTAATTTTGTTTTAAGTATGCTTAACGCTTCGCCCCGATACTCAGCGGAAATGCTACCTAAAACACGCACTAATTGCTCTCCATCATTCACCATAACCAAGAACTTAATGAGCTTCGACCTATTAATTTTATTAGAAATGCTCACAACTGAATTCATTATTTTCCATTGGGCTGACCGTATCGAGTATTTGGCGGTACTAGATTTTTCTAACCTGTCATAGCCATTAAACAATATCTCAAGAGAGTTTTCACTGGGATTTTTTTCGTAATAATTGGATATTTGCTCTGCGAACATAAGGAAATCGTCCGATACTGACAAATTGTCAAAAATCTCAGCTGACGTTTTCCCGCTTATTTCAGATAGAGCCCATAGTGTACCATCGACTACTATTTGTTCCTTGAAGGTCGTTATTTCTAGCTGCTTATAGTAATCACTTGTCTTATCATCTAGCTTCGAAAATTCGTTTCGTTTCGAGATATATTGCTTCCAATGCGGGTCCCAAATATCTAATAGTTCTACTGTGGATTTATCGTAAGAGGGAGTATCAAAATGACGTCTTATATCGTCAAGTAAAACGATTTGGTATGGAGTGAGAAAATCAATTGTGCTTAATTCGATCATTCTTTCTTTAAGTTGAACAGGATTAAGAGAAATATACTCTTTAACGGCTTTAACCCAAGGACTGTTTTCATCGTCGACCTCTTCACTCGCTCTAGAGAATACACCTGACGGTCTCATTAGAAGGTAGTACTTTCCTGCCGCGTAATCATGAGCTGAACAAGAACCGCTGTAGGCACCTGGCCTTGCGTTCTTAAAATCATAAGTATCACTAGCGCCTTCATAATTCTTGCTAGGAACTTTTCTCCAAAGAATTGCTTTAGAGTTACCTCCTTTCAGGACTTCTATTACTCGCATTTCTGCTTCTTCGCCACCTTCTACAAAGTCGTATTTCGCAAAAATGATAGAGGTCGCTGATTGTACTATTTCATAGTTAGTAGGACGAAGAAAGCTATCTCCTACCGAACAGGCAAAAACGAATGGGGAGCAGATAAGGAGAAGAGTTGAGATGATTAATGGACTAGTTATGTTTTTCATTTTTTAGAGCCTTGAATCATTCATTTATACTTGCCTAACGAATGCTAACGACCAATTTCTTTTATGGGGTTATTTATGTATTGCTTATTTTTCCAACCTAAAGCTGACTCAAAATAGTCGGGTCAGTTATCTTATGGTCCTCAGCTAACAAAAACGCTTTCGATAAGACAATAGAAAGCCCATTATCTCCTTCAAATGGTAAGAATACATTATCGACTTTTTTATCTTTACCGCGTCCCGGTACAATGCAAAGATATCGGTCATTGGGGGCGATTAAAATATTGCCACTTCCTATATGAATTTTGTATTTATTCTTCTTACCTTGAACAATAAGAAATTTGCCGTCTATCTCTGCAATCTCTGTTAATTTCAGTCGCGGCAATAATTTTTGTAGAACAACTTTTCGCGTCTTAGCGACTTCAGTCAGATCACCAAAGGAATAACTGCGCCAATAATCTCTGTAGTCTTGTCGACCATCTGGTCCACCGTCTTGCCACTGAGGATCGTTACCAACACTAGCAACTCCTACAAAAAGATCGGTATCGCGCATTATTTCGGAAAGGATCAGTTTTGGAATATCGATCAAAGGCACTGGCCGATTGTTATCATCGCAGAACCTGATTTGATCAGTGGCAACATAGTACCAAATTCCAGCATCATTAAATGAGTCGGTATCGTCAATGATTTCGTCAATCCAAAATTGGGCAGTTAAGCCATATTCGGGTATTGATTTGCAGGCGGCTTCATTGTCTCTGCCGTCGTCGTAAGCCCCCATTAGCTGGAACTTCCAACCACGCACTGCCGCCAAAGAATTAAATTGGTGTTGTTTTAATATATGGGCTGCCATACGGTTAGAATAGATTCGAGTGTCAATTTCTGCATCGGTTAATAGATATATTTCCCGGTATGCTTGTTTTAACGGCTGGACGATTTCGAGGGATTCCAGTCGTTCACGCCACGCAAGTACTTCTTCTGCCGATGAATTAATTGGGTGCCATAAAGTGACTACAGCATCTTCTTTGATTTCGAATTGTTCGCCTTTTACATTTAACCATTTCCCATCCGAATAGAGTGCAGGCGTTTTTTCTATTTGCCAGATCAATTTCCTGGCAATCTGGCTAATGAGACCGTGATTAATATAATATTTCTGACATTCCTCTATTGACCAACTAAGCCCTTCGGTATATAACCTGTCTATACGGTCGCGCTGAGTAGTTGAAGCTTGTTTAATCTGCTTCGCTAAGTCACGAAACTTATTCAATTTGGTCTTCAACGTTTCTTTAGTTTTTACAAAAGCGGGAACCGACTTTTGAGCTTTTCCATCGGGTTTAATCCATTGAAGTTCTGTTTTACCAACGCCTGTTAAGCGCAATACCAGCTGATAATCGTCAAATGAAGTAAAGCGTTCTCCATCAACAAGGCCATAATCGGCTGCTGCGATTTCTTCAACCTGTGCTGGTTTAATGCCTTGTTTAGCTGCTTGTTCATCGATGTATTTCTGAATAACCTTTTGAGTGTTGTTTTGACGAATTTTCATTTTCAAGCGGGAAAGGTGACTGATGCCGCCCAACCCTTTTGACTCCGCTAGCGTATAAATACCAGCGTTACCAACACCTGCTGCCGCTGGCCCAACTCCAGGTAGCTTTTGAAAGCATTTTTCTGTCAGAGAAGAAATAGTTTGAAGAGACGTTTGGTCGTGGAATCGACTCATGCTCCAGAGCAGTCCTTTTAGCAGGTTAAAACTTTGTGACTCGATGTATTCGTGCACCTCATACTCTTGACCGAAGCTATAGGTTTCCGTTTTCGTCTCTACTGGCATTTTCGCTAGTGCGCTAAACCAGTTATTGACTAGTCCTTTAAATTCAGCAGCACCGATTGAGTCGACCAAAGGTTTTGCAGATTTTAAGAATTTTTGTGTGGGTTTGCCTGCACTCGCCGTGTGCAAGTGGTGAAACAAAACAAACCATTTTGCTTTTCTCTCATCCGGCAAGGCTCCAATACTATGATCGATCAAAGTGCCACAACGCCCTGTTCCAAATTCGAAAGGCGGAACGCTATCATCGTCTCCTTTGACAATGAGCAGCTGTTGTAATTTCTGAATGGCCTTGCCTATATCTGGTCCCCAATAGTGGCTATCATTCGTTTTTTCTAAGTATGGTTTTAAGGGTTTTGAAGCTAAAATATTTTCAATGTCACCTTTAAGTTTTTCAGTTAATCCAATTCGTTTATGATACTTTTCAATCTGAGTAGCTAGTGGTGAGAACGGACGTTCCGAAATTTTTATTTTTGAAGAATCTCGAACTGAAGGTAAAAAGAGCGATTCAAAAAAATTACTGAAGGAAAAGTCTAATGGGAAATCTATTTTTGTTCTCATTAAGGAATCTAGAATACCCACATGGGCTTTATATGCATGAGAGTTTTTATCTCTGCTTCTAGGATTGTAAAACTGGAGTAAGAAATTGGTTCGTTTAAGAAGAAATGCTATTGCTTCAGTCTTTTCGTCTGTTTTAAGTGTTTTGAGCATTTCATACTCGTCGCATCCTTTAAGGGATATTCTCTCTCCTAAATAAAGGTATGTAAACTTCTTGACGACAAAATCTTCAATTTTATCATAAATAGGGGTATACACTGGATGTGCTTCTAACTCGGGCCCCTTCATTAATTTATTGATTAGCTTTCCTAGCATGTTCTTTTCCTTACCCACCCACTAAAGGTGTTAATTTAACAAAACTGACGGTTGTTCCCGTTTTTATTATCACAACGTCATCTAACTCTTCTACCTGACGGTCGTCCACCAGCATAAAGAACCCGTTATTTTCAAATGCATGAAGGGCAATTTCTACTTGTTTTTCGGTATTAACCGGACGTCTTTTTTGCTTGGATGCCGAATTCAGCAACAATTCATCCGCTTTTGGTTGAACGAGAGCATGTTTGTGATTAACCGCTCTTTTATTGTATTCCTCGACTTCTTGATACACGCGTTGGGTAATGATGTCTTCAATGGATACTTTGACCTTATCAAAAGACAATTCGAGTACGTTGTACACGTTTCCCAAATTATTCTCATCTCTGATTTGGAGTATGTTTTCGTGCAGCATGAGATTCCTTTCGTGTTGGATAAAATTTGCATTGACCTTAACATTAAATTGAAACCTGTGGAAGGGAGAATGAATCTGAGGAAAATATTTCTACAGAACGTCGGTTCAAAAATGTATTTGCGATTAAGCATTACTTATTTTTGTTTGGCCATTAGATTCAACAGCATGTAACGCATTGAAAAATATAGAATCCTTAAGGACTGTTCTTGGTTAGAGAAATTTTTCTGCAGAAAAAAGTGGGCCCGAAAATTTCTATTTGCTCTTGGGATGGTTAATAGGCTCTTTCTACTTTTGTTTTATACTACAATATGCATGATCCTTTATTTAAATGTTGAGCATATTGAATGGCAAAAGAAGCAACCAAATTACCCTTAGAATTAGGCATTGAGTTTACGGTCGAAATGGCCGGCATCACTCGTTCCAATTACCAATTGATTGGAAGTCTGGAGAATCAATATTTGATCCTGAAACAGGAAGGTCAAGTGATTCAAAGCGCCATGATTAATCTTAAACCCGGAACTCAACTGGTTGTGCGATATATTTTCAAAGGAAAAGTTATTGGTTTTCGAAGCTCGATTTTAGTTCACACCACGGTGCCTGACAAACTTGTTTTTATAAAATATCCAAAAGAATTTGCCGAGCATAATGTGCGCAGTTCGCCACGAATTGAGTGTTTATTACCGGCTAAATTATTTTGTTCAAATAAAAATTTGACAGGAACGATCATTGATATGAGTTTTTCTGGTTGTAGTTGGCGCTCTTCTAATATTACCTATCAACGTAGACACGAGTATGGGTTTTCTGAATCGTTAAAATTAACTATAACTTTTCCTGGGGTCTCTAAGCCTCTTAGTATCATGTGTAAATATAAAAACACCGCGCAAGACAATGAATTAATGTGTTTAGGTCTGGAGTTTCTAGAGCTTGGCGATACCGATAACAAAATATTAGTCGATTATCTTCATTTAGGTTTTGTTGACGAAAGAATTCTATCGTCAAATGATTAAAATTTTCATCGTTTAGGTTTTAAAAGGGACTATGGGGCGGTCTTAGGATAACCAAGGACAGCTTTGTTATCTTATGTGAATATCTGGTTTACATATGAGCTATTCCGACAGGTTTCTGTTCTGCATAGAAAAAGGGAAATAGGCTTTGGTCGGCCACGTTTAACTAAAGGCGTTCCACCCAGAAAGCCGCAAAATGTCGCACTTATCGCTGTAGGCCTTGTATTTCAACAGTCACAGCGATGGACGCCAATTTTTAACTTAGCCTGTAGTAGCCGTTGATCAATTTCCAGAAGCCTTCATTTCATTAAGCACACGATAAATAGTCGCTTCGCCCAGTTTATATGCTTTCGCCAATTGCCCAATTGTTTTGCCAGCTTGCCGTTTTGAAAATATTTTTTCTTTTACTGAGTCAGCCAATTTAGAAGGTCTACCAAATTTAACGCCGTTTTCCTTAGCCTTCGCAATTCCTTCGGCTTGTCGTTCCGAGCGTAAATCGTTCTCAAACTCAGCAGTGGAAGCCAGCATATTAAACATGAGCCTACCGGTCGAGGTGCTAGTATCAATTAGTTGGTCCAGCACTATTAGATCAATTTTTTCATTTTCAAACCGCTTCGCGACTTGTGCCAGGTGAATGACTGAACGTGCTAGACGATCAAGGCGAGTAATGATTAATGTGTCACCTTCTCTAAGATAATTCATACAATTTGGAATTCAGGTCGAGCAGCAGTTTTACCGCTTCTTTTTTCCTGATAAATGCGATCACAAGATGCATCCTTTAATTTACCAAGCTGGACTTCGAGGCTTTGACCGGTCGAGCTGACCCTAGCATATCCAATTCGAGGCATAATCTATCATATTCCCATAAATGTTTTGATTGCTATATTATGATAGTACTTTTGATAGATATTAACCAATACTCTCAAAAGGTATACAATATGATAGCTGCAAAAGCGCCTCATTATTTATGAAATCACTAACAGAGCATAAATTGCTATAGTTTGTCTAAAGGACTTAAAGTACCGCTCGGGTTTCGATTAAGCACATGAGTGTAGATTTGGGTAGTTCGCACATCAGCATGTCCCAGTAATTCCTGAACAGTTCTAATATCGGCTCCCGATTCGAGCAGGTGTGTCGCAAAAGAATGTCTAAAAACATGTGCAGTAACATGCTTAGTTATTTCAGTTTTTTGCACGCCCTTTTGAACATGCTTTGCAAAAACAGAAGGATGAATATGATGACGTCTTTGAATGAGAGTACGGGGATCAGTGCTTATTCTGAGGCTAGGAAACACCCACTGCCAACCCAAACTTTTACCAGCATTGGGATACTTTCTCTCCATGGCGTAAGGCAATTCAACCCCGTTAACATTATCCGTTCGATCGCGTAAAAAAAGTTGATGAACAAAATCAATTTGCGATTTGAGTTCATTCTTGCAGGTTTGAGGCAATGGAAGTGGTCTATCTTTTCCACCTTTGCCGCGCCTGACACTGATCTGGTTTCGGTTGAAATCAATATCTTTAACACGCAACCGGTGTACTTCACTTTTTCGTAATCCTGTTCCGTAAATAACCTGCGCCATTAATTTCGGTAATCCAGTCAAAAAACCCAATAACATTCTTACTTCACTTTGCGAAAGAACAACAGGGAGGTTTCGATGGTATTTGGCTCTCACCGCATTGATTGATTTTTCCCCTAGAGGCATATCCAATACTTGCTTATAAAGATATACCAGTGCGCATAATGCCTGATTTTGAGTAGCAGGAGATACTTTTTTATCAACGGCTAAATGAGTCAGAAAACAATTAACTTCAACCTCACCCATGTTGGTTGGATGTTTTAGG
>CAZOBX010000224.1:8127-9920 GCA_964578045.1 uncultured Kangiella sp.
ATTAAAATGGATGAAGCGTTTAATCCATTGCACATAGGTTTTTTCTGTTTGATACGAATAATGTATCGTCCTTATTTTTGTACGAACTCTCCACATCAGCTTTGGTGTTTTTGGCTGGATCATAGTCATCTCCCTGATTAACTTGAGCAACAACACTACTCATACAAAAGTAGCACATGTCAAGCTCATGTTGCATACTACGCTTGGGAAAATCGGTAACTATTTGATACTATTCGTTATTCTCAAATTGAGACCGAACAATATTCAACCCAAAAAAAAGTAATTACGCTTGCAAAAAAAGCACGTATCTATAAACTGTTGATTTTAAACCATTAAAAATTCTTGCTCAGTAATTCATCCCATTACTTGTGGTTTACTGAACAGAATAAGCTGTTACGTGTAGGAAATTATGGAATTTAATGAACTCAAAAAATCAGCCATTCAACTTAATGACCTATATGAAGAATGGGAAATTAAGGAGTTTGGTCGCAAGTGGAGTACGCAAGAGCTTGCACTTGGCTTCGTTGGAGATGTAGGTGATTTGGCGAAACTCATTCAAGCAAATGCAGGCGTAAGAAATATCGATGATCATAAAGCCAAACTTGCGCATGAACTTTCTGATTGCTTGTGGTCGATAATTGTTTTAGCTAACAAGTGTGATGTTGACTTAGAGTCAGCCTTCAAGAAGAACACTGAAGAAATAACCGAATATGTATCTAGTAAACTCAACACGTAACAAAACGTACCAAGCGACCTCGTTCCTCGGTGCATGTACTTGGCGTTACATACTTGAGGGAATTTAGTGAATCCAACATTGATAGTGATAGGCGGACTCCCTGGAACAGGAAAATCAACTTTAGCCAACGCTCTATCGAAAAAAATGAATGTACCTGTCTTCTCTAAAGATGAACTAGAAGCTGCTGTAGCTAGAAAAGGGTTAGCTTCAAACAAGGATATGAATGGAGTTGGCTACGAAATTATGGAGGCGCTATCAAAGAGGCAACATGAAAACGAGAACAGCGCGATTTTTGACTTTATCGCGTCAAGGTCAAGGGTTGAAGAGTTATGGCCAAACCTTCTAGAAAATGAGTTTAAATACATTGAATGTATTTGTTCGAGCCAAGAAATTCACAAAGAAAGGATAGATGTGAGAGAGAGAAATATCCCTGGCTGGTATGAACTAACATGGAAAGATATTCTAAGCATACAAAATAATTATCAGCCTCTTAAACCTGAGAGTTTGGTGTTAGACTCAATTAATGATTTAAGCGCTAATATCAAGCTCGCAATTGAGTATGTTTCGCAATAGTGCATGTAACAAGTTGCTGCACTCGGAATAATTACTCGCTGCGTTCCCAACTATCCGGTGAGCAAAGCGCTGATCATTACACACAGAAAATAGTCAATAGATCACAAATGCAATGGACAATAGATCACAAGTGCTAGATGCAATCGATCACAGGAGATATTCATTATTTGTTTTATCATAGATGAAAAACAAATCGGATATTACAATGTCAACTTGGATAGAAACAGAAACCGCCGCTTGCAAAATGTCGGATAAACGCTTACACAATCTATTAAAGCTTGTTATCGAGAGCTTGTCAAAGGACCCTCAAAAGAGTATTCCCAATAGTTGTGAAGCATGGGCTTCAACTCAGGCAACCTACCGATTCTTCAGTAATGACTCTGTTACTGCAAGAGATATTTTACAAGGCCATGCCCAAGCGACTATTGCGCGAGTCAAAGGCCAAGCAGTTGTATTAGTCGCTCAAGATACGACATTTATCAAC
>CAZOBX010000225.1:0-9911 GCA_964578045.1 uncultured Kangiella sp.
CTTTGTTATGAAATTTCTAGCTAGAATGACTAGCCGAAAAATTCCATGCCTCAAAGGTGGCTGTTTCTAGCCTTGCTGAAGCCTGCATCTTGACGTGGAACGGGTATCAAACTTAACAAACCTTAAAAGGATGTCCGATTGATAAGAGCGTGTGCAGGATTTTTGGTCGGTTTAAGTTGCTTGTATTGGTTGGAAAACATTCAACAGTCGACAGGTCTATTATCGGTCTCTTCAATTTTAGTTGTCCTATTCTTCTTCTCATCCAAACCACTATTTAAAAAAATAGCGCCATTTTTATTTGGTTGTATCTGGGCCAGTATCGCGGTTTTTCTGTGGCTCATAACAACCCCTGCCTTATTGTCGGAACCGAAAACCGTATTGGTACAAGGGTACGTTTGTAGCTTACCGATTAAAACTACCATCTCAAGTCAATACGGAAAATCGCCGACTAAGTCAGTTCGGCTAAGGTTCGATTTCTGTGCAACAAGGCTTAAGCAACAACAGCTTTCTTTTTATCAAGCTAATAAATTGCGCCTGTCGGTTTATCAGGCTAATCCGAAGCAAGTTGCAGATATTCTAGCCGGCAGCTATTGGCAATTTCAAGCCAAACTAAAACCCATTCATGGTCGATTAAATCCGGGAGGATTTGATTATGAAAAATGGCTGGTCAGCGAGGGTTTTATTGGTAGTGGTTATGTTAAATCAATGTCGAAACTGCCGTCGAGCATTTCATTTAAAGCCACGTTACAGGCGTTTAGACAAAAGGTACTAGCTAATCTCATTCGAGTAATTCCAGATAGCGATTCCAAGGGGATGATACTGGCTTTGGCTATCGGTGAACGGAGTTCTATTAGTGCGGAACAATGGCAGGCAATAAAGAGTTCTGGCACCTCCCATCTACTGGCTATCTCCGGATTACACATCGGCATCGCCGCAATGTGGAGCTACTATTTTTGTCTATTTATATTTTCCCGGCTAAGATTTGTAACCCGCAAAATACCCGCACAAAAGCTAGCAGAAGTTGCATCTTTGTTAGGTGCGCTAACCATCGCTTTGTTAAGTGGCTTCGGCTATCCTGCACAAAGAGCATTAATCATGTTAGCCGTGTACCTCTACACTCGTTGGTCTGGACGACACCTTTCACTTGCTAATATACTAGCGATATCAATCATTTTAATAACGATTATACAACCTTTCGCGGTGCTAACGGTTAGCTTCTGGCTATCGATTCTGGCGGTTGCGATTATCGTATTTTTACTCAGTTACAAACAAATGATCACTAGTGGTCATGTCAAAATCAAGGAATGGCTGAGAATTAACTGGTTTTTGTTTGTTGGTTTAATGCCCATCACCTGGGTGGTGTTTGACAGTATTTCGGTGGTTGGATTTCTGGCCAATCTACTGTTGATCCCTTTAACTTCCTTTATAACCACACCACTGGTTTATTTTGGATTACTGACTTTAGTTGTTAGCGACCAAATTGCAAACTGGATGTTTTATTTGGTGGATAAACTTATCGAGTTAACTTTTCAGATCCAACTGGCTTTTTCACAAGTGAACGATTTAGCCTCGGTCTCATCTCTACCGGTGCTTCTATTCGTATTGTTATTTTTGGCCACAGTTTTGATTTTATTACCGTCTAAAATGCCGGGTAAAACACTATTGCTGCCAATAGCCGTATTATCAGTTTTTTCTTTGACTCAATCTACCCAGCAAAAAGATTTCAAGATGGTCGTGTTTGATATCGGTCAGGGACTGGCGATTCATATTTCTGTTGGCGATAAACATCTTTTATACGATACAGGCTATGGTAACGATGATTTTTCTATGGCCCAAACCAGTATACTTCCTTACTTTAAGAGGCTAGCGGTTGACCGCCTGGATCGGCTGATCATTAGCCATGGAGATGCAGATCATGCCGGTGGACTAAACGCGATCAACAGTGAGCTAGATGTTGATCTTTTGCTAGTTGGCGAACCAATATCGCAATCCTATAAAGATTGTCATAGTGCTAAACCATGGCGTTGGGGAGAAATCGAATTTTCGTTTTTATCTCATTTGCCTCAACAAAAAGGAAATAACGCCTCCTGTGTTTTGAAGATTTCTGTTGGCGAGCAACGGCTATTGCTAACTGGTGATATCGAAAAACAGGCCGAGAAGAGACTCCTGGAAAACGGACTGGAAAAGTACCAACTTGTTATCGCACCACATCATGGAAGCTTAACCAGTTCAACTAGCCATTTTATTGAACGTACCAGGCCATCCTTTGTCATATTTTCGACCGGATACGCTAATCAATGGCATTTTCCCAAAAGCACAGTGGTTAAGCGTTACACTGATATCGGTGCCAGAATACTGATCACTCATCAAAATGGCGCAATAATCGTACAGCAAAATTCACAGGGTGAGCTGTACCTGACAACAGAAAGATCCAACAGACCGCACTTTTGGCAAATAAAGCAAACCGAGTAGTAAAAATTTAGCTAAAGCTTGCTATAATCCGTGTCTGTGTATACGCCAATAATATTCATCTCTGAGCCAAAGTAGTTTCGCTCAATATAAGGATCCTTTAAGAATATGATCGATTTGTTAAGAGCCGGTGGATACATCATGTATCCGATTGTTTTATGTTCACTAGCAGCCTTCGTTATTTGTGTTGAGCGAAGTTGGAGTTTAAGACGTAGCAGAATCACTCCGAAGCACTTAGTTGCACAAGTTTGGAGTTGGATAAAAAATAATCAATTGGATAAAACTCGGCTAAAAAAGTTAAAAGACAGCTCACCTTTAGGCGAAATTTTAGCCGCTGGATTAGTGAACCATGCCCATGGTCGGGAAACTATGAAAGAAAGTATTCAGGATGCTGGCAGGCAAGCCACTATCAATCTTGAAAAATATCTAAATACCTTAGGCACCATTGCTCAGATCACTCCGTTGCTTGGCCTGTTAGGCACGGTTATCGGAATGATTCGAGTCTTTACCGTAATAACGGTGCAAGGTACTGGCGATTCTGGTGCGTTAGCCGGGGGAATTTCCGAAGCGCTTATTACCACGGCTACTGGATTAATCATCGGCATACCGGCACTTATTTTTCATCGCCACTATGAACGTAAAGTCGATGAGCTAGTTGTGGCGATGGAACAAGAAGCTTTAAAAATGGTGGAAGTGTTACACGGCGAACGTGAAACGCTAAGAGGTTAAACCGATGTTTGTAAGACAAAAGAAACAAGAGGTCACGGTTAACCTGACACCGCTAATTGATGTGGTCTTTTTGTTACTGATATTTTTTATGGTTTCAACCAGCTTCACCCGCGAAACTCAGATCGAACTGGAATTGCCAAACGCGAGTATTGAACCTCTGGAAACAAAACAAGAATCTTTGGAAATCAGTATCGATAAAGAAGGACGGTATTTTGTTAATGGAAAAGGGCTGGTTAATGAATCCATCGATACATTGAAAAGAGCGATACAACCGATTCTGAATGAAAACAAGGATGTATCAGTCATTATCAGCGCCGATGCCAATACGCCATATCAGTCGGTGGTGACTGCAATGGATGCAACTTCGCAATTAGGTGTTACTAATTTAAAAATGGCCACTCAACGAGAACAGCAATGAGTCAGAATTCTGACAATCCATCCTGGCCAATTATAAAGCGGTTATTAAGTTATTCTAAACAATACAAGTTAGCCTTTTTAGTGGCTATACTGGGTAACCTCACTTTCGCCGGCATGGATTTTCTGTTTGTCTGGTCGCTAAAACCTTTGACCGATGAGGCATTGGTTAATAGTAATATGTCGACGATTGAAACCGCACCACTGTTCATTATTGTCTTGTTGATTATTAGGGGGGTAGCTAGTTTTATATCAGCCTATTGTATGTCATGGATTGGCCAAAATATTGTACAAAAAATCCAGGTGCAAATGATTGAAAAATATATAAATCTGCCGAGTCATTTTTTTGATCAAACCAGTAGTGGTCAATTGGTTTCAAAAATGACCTTCGATACTCAGCAGATCGCCAGTGCTACAACGGATACAATTACCAAGCTATTACGCGAAGGCGGTCTAATCGTTTTTATCCTGAGTTTCATTTTTTACACCAATTGGAAGTTAGCCAGCCTCTTTCTTATTTCTGCGCCAATAATTGGACTGGTTGTTGGATTTGCCAGTAAGCGGTTTAAAAGTATCAGTCGCAACATCCAAAATGCGATGGGCGGGGTGACTCAAAAAACTCAGGAAATTGTAGAGGGTTACAAAGTCATTAAGACTTTTGGTGGTGAGTCCTATGAAGTCAAACAATTTACTAAAGAGGCTAAACAAAATCGTACTCAAAATATCAAGATGGTTGCGACAAAAGCCGCTAGCACACCGCTGATTCAATTTATCGCTGGTTTATCATTGGCGCTAGTGTTGTTTTTTGCAGGTAAAGAGCTGGCTAAAGGAACTTTGTCACCAGGTGATTTTGTGGCAATGTTAGGCATGATGATCATGATGCTCAAACCGCTCAAAGTAATCTCCAATCTAAACAGTGTATTGCAAAAAGGGATCGCTGCGGCACAAAGTATTTTTTTAATACTCGATGAAAAACAGGAAAACGATTACGGTACAAAAGAAATCGAAAAACCTAAAGGAAAGTTAGAGTTTTGCGGAGTTGATTTTTGTTATTCGGAACAATCCGATAAGGTTTTGAATAATATCTCATTTACTGTCGATGCAGGCCAAACCATAGCACTTGTTGGCCGCTCTGGTAGTGGAAAGTCGACTATTACTAATTTATTGTTGCGCTTTTACGACCCCGTTAACGGTAAGATATTGCTTGACGGCATTGACACTAAAGATTTAAAGCTAGCCAATTTACGCAGCCACACCAGTTATGTTTCTCAGCACGTTACTTTGTTTAATACCAGTGTCGCGCAAAATATCGCCTATGGCTGTGAAACAGAGTTAGACCTGGAAAGAATCAAAGCCGCGGCTATAAGAGCTCATGCCTGGGAATTTATTCAAAAATTGCCAGCAGGATTGCACGAAAAAATTGGTGAAAATGGAATGAAGTTATCTGGTGGTCAACGTCAACGGCTGGCCATTGCCAGAGCGCTTTATAAAGATGCGCCTTTTGTCATATTAGATGAAGCCACTTCGGCACTTGATACAGAATCGGAAAGGCATATACAAGCTGCATTTGAAAGCCTTACCGACAATCGAACCACCATTGTAATCGCGCATCGATTATCGACGATCGAAAAGGCGAATTGCATTTTGGTAATGGATGATGGGGAAATTATTGAAAGAGGAACTCACTCTGATTTGTTAGCCAAAGATGGTTTTTACGCCAAACTCTATCAAATGCAATTTGAAGATAAACCAAAAGAGCAATGAGTTTTAATACTACGATAGAAAAATTCTGGTATTCGAAATCTAAACTCACTTGGCTTTTATGGCCATTAAATTTATTTTTTCTAATACTTGTTAAGTTGAAGCGGGCACTGTATCAACGGAAATGGATAGCTAGCAACAGTTTCAACAAGCCAGTGTTGGTAGTCGGTAATATATCCATTGGCGGAACCGGAAAAACACCCTTTATTAATCAACTAGTCAGAATATTAGCTAACAAAGGGATTAAAGTAGGTATCGTCAGTCGGGGATATCAATCGAAAATTGATAGTTATCCACATCAAGTTATTGGCGACAATACCGCGTTGCAGGTAGGTGACGAAGCCTTTATGCAATTTGCCGATCTAAATCGTGCTGGAAACTTCAAGGTTCCACTGGTGATCGATCCTGACCGTTCTCGAGCCATCAATTATTTGGTTGAAAAAAACGATATTGATTTGGTTATTAGCGACGATGGTATGCAGCATTATAAAATGAGCAGAGATATTGAGGTTCTATTGTTTGATGGTGAAAGGGAGTTTGGCAATCGATTAGTATTACCGTTAGGCCCATTAAGAGAACCTGTAAGCAGATTGCAATCTGTCGATTTCATTGTTCAAAATGGCGAAAGAAAAAATTCTTTTTCCAAATTTAAGGTCCATTTAGAGGCTTGTAAGCTGGTTCAATTAAAAACAGGAAAGACGGTCGCACTCAAAGACTTTACTTCGGCTAAAGTCGTTGCGATTGCAGGCATCGGTAATCCCAATCGATTTTTTAGAACGTTAGAAGAAATTTGCTTTGTACAACACCAAAAGAGCTTTTCTGATCATTATAATTTTTCGAGTAAAGATTTTAAAGAATTCGATAACAATATTATTGTAATGACCGAAAAAGATGCCAGTAAATGTTATGCTTTTGCTAAAGATAATTGGTATTATCTAAAAGTCGAAATGATATTCCCTGAAGAGCTTTCGGAAAAACTATTGAGTTCCATTAGTACGAAGATAAAAAAATAGCTATGTAGGTCTGCAATCCTTTACCGACAGAAAGCCGGCTGAATCATGATTTGTGGGGACAGGCTTGCCGACCTAAGTTTTATATAAACATACAAAGGATTAGAAATGGATAAATCACTACTAGAAATTATTGTATGCCCGGTTTGCCATGGCAAGTTAGACTATATAAAAAGCCAGCAAAAATTAATTTGCAAATTCGACCGATTATCCTACATCATCGATGATGGTATTCCAGTATTGCTTGCCGATAAAGCCGAGCAATTGACTGCTGAACAAATAGACGCTTTAAAATGAAATTTCACGTCATAATCCCGGCGCGTTATCAATCAACTCGATTGCCAGGAAAACCTTTAGCAAAAATTGGTAATCGCTCGATGATTGAACACGTGTGCCACCGAGCTAACGAAAGTGGCGCTCAATCGGTTACCGTGGCCACAGATCATTTGGATATTAAGTCCCGAGTAGAAGATGCCGGATTTAACGCAGTTATGACCCGCAACGATCATGTCTCCGGTAGTGATAGAATTTACCAGGCAGCGGAAATTTTAGGCCTTGCTGATAACGCCATCATCGTCAATGTTCAAGGTGATGAACCCTTTATACCTAGCCAGAATATTTCTCAAGTGGCAAGTTTGATCAAAAAATATCAAACAGGAATGGCGACACTTTGTTGTCCTATTAATAATATCAAAGAAGCTAACGATGCTAACGCTGTTAAAGTCATCTTTGATGGAAACAACAAAGCGATCTATTTTTCTCGCTCAATCATTCCTTTTGTCAGAGGATCTGGAACTGATTCGGAGTTTAGTCTGGGTAATCATTATCGCCATATTGGTATTTATGCCTATACAAAATCCTTTCTTGCCAACTTTATCAAATGGCCGGAAGCCAGACTAGAAAGGTTAGAAAAACTGGAACAATTAAGAGCAATCGAAAACGGAGAAAGCATCTACTTAGATGTACTGGATAATTCACCTCCAGCGGGGATCGACACACCGGAAGATTTAGACAAAGCCAATCAACTTATCAGTAAATGAATTAAATGGTAGACTAAATGATGAATAAAATGGCAATTCGAAAAAAAATTCTATTTGTTTGTATGGGCAATATTTGTCGTTCACCGACCGCTGAAGGTATTTTTAGAAAGCTGGCTAGCGAACATGCATCTTTAAGTGATTTAGAAATCGATTCCTGTGGGACCATCGGTTATCACATTGGCGAGCCTTCTGATCCACGTTCAGTATCAGCCGCGAGAGCGAGAGGTTACGATCTATCGTCTATCCGTTCCAGACAAATTAAAGCCCAAGATTTGCAGTATTATGATTTTGTTTTGGCTATGGATGAAGAGAACTTATCTAATTTATTCAACCTTGCTACCGCTCATAGTTCTCATAAACATAAAATCGCTCTCTTCTTAGATTATGGCACGAATAAGACCACTTGTGTTCCCGATCCGTATTATGGTGGGCCATCTGGGTTTGACGACGTAATCGATTTGATTGAAGATGCGAGTAGGGGACTAATATTGCATTTGTTGGAAAGTAAGTAACCTTCTTAAATAGATAACTAAGTCATAGCCTATTGAAATCGTCAGACTCCGCTAAATCCCCCTCTATCCCCCTTCGCAAAGGGGGAGGACTGTTCGAGGACGATGTTAATCTTTGTAATTATTCAGCCATCAACTCTTCTAAATTAGGTTTAGTCATCGGGCTATAACTCTTGTTAATATTTTCAGGTTCAACCCAATTAGCGGTAACCATTTCGCCTTCAGCATAAATCTTTACCGAAAAACCAAAATCAACAATGACTAATGGCTCTGGATTAACTGCTTTAGCCATTGCAGAATAAGATTTGCGAGGTACGGAAGGTTGAACCGGCTTAGCAACAACTTGTTTAGTCTCTGGTTTAGTTTCAGTTGATGCAACGGCTTTGGCTGAAACTACCACATCCTGCGATGTAGCTTCTGAGGCAGCAGTATCCTGGGTGACTTCAGTGACTGGCTCAAGCGCGGCGGTCTCTACATTATTTTTGCTGGCTTGCTCTGTCGAAGCCTTCTCAGAAGATTGGCTTTCAGTTGTCTTATCTGCAGCTGATTCGCTTTGCTGAGGCGATGATTTCTTCTCAATAGGCTTTTTCTCTACCGATGTATCACTAGAAACTGGCTTATTTACCGGCGCTGTTTTAACTGCTGCCGTTTCAGTAGTAGTAACTGTACTCTCAGCTGTTACTTCAACTGGCTTTTTTGTTTCTAGTTGCTTACGTCGCTCATCTCTCGATTTACGTTCTGGTCTAGGTTGATTGTCCTGAGCGACTTTTTGCTGGTCGCGTTGGTTGTCACTTCTGCCACGTTGGCTACTTCGATTGCGATCATTTCTAGCATTTCGACTACCTCTCGGTGAACGATTACCGCGATTTTGAGTTTCTTTTTTCGGCTTGTTATCTTCCTGATCTTGTCGAGTATCTTTATTAGGCTGCTTATCAGTCGCACTACGAGTATCGGTACTTTCGCGTTGATCCCTATTACGATTTCTGTTGCGACTACTGCGATTCCGACCACTTCTATTGCGGTTTTGGTTACGGTTGCTTTGACGTTGGCCACCACGTTGATCTCGCTTATCATCCTTTTTCTTTTTGTCGTCATCATCGCCAAACAGAGAAGACCATAGTCGTTCAAATAATCCAGGTTTTTTAGGCTGTTCCTTTTCTATGTGTTTAGGCGCAGGCGGCGTTGGCATTTCGATATTACTAACCGCTGCTTGTTCGGCAGGTTTTCCGACCGTGGCATCTTGAGTATTGGTTACAATTTCAAGTTCAGGTTGTTGCGGTACTTTGTAGCTTTCACCTTCAAGGGTTTCTGATTTACGTAAACGATTGATTTCATAATTAGGTGTTTCCATATAAGGATTAGGAATAATCACCAATTCAGTATTTTGTCGTCTTTCAATTGCGGCGATGATATTTCGTTTTTCATTTAGCAGAAAAGTTGCAACCGGTACGGGTAAAATTGCCTGTACCATCGTGGTAGAATCTTTGGCCGCTTCTTCTTCAACCAATCTAAGAATTGATAGCGCAAGTGATTCAACACCACGAACAACCCCTGTACCTGAACAACGAGGGCACACTCCGTGAGCGGATTCGCCAAGTGAAGGCTTTAATCGCTGGCGTGACATTTCTAACAAACCGAAACGGGAAATCTTGCCCACTTGAACACGAGCACGATCATGGGTTAATGCCTTACGTAATACATTCTCTACTTCTCGTTGATTGCGCACTGGTGACATATCGATAAAATCGATAACCACCAAACCGCCCATATCCCTTAAACGTAATTGCCTGGCAATCTCAACAGCAGCTTCTTTATTGGTATGAAAGGCCGTTTCTTCGATATCTGCGCCTTTAGTGGCTCGGGCTGAGTTAATGTCGATCGAAACGAGTGCTTCGGTAGGGTCAATAACGATTGATCCTCCGGAAGGTAGTCTGACTTCTCGCAAAAACGCCGATTCGATTTGGTTTTCAATTTGAAAT
>CAZOBX010000226.1:0-9877 GCA_964578045.1 uncultured Kangiella sp.
GGAAGTAAGCTTAACGCGGAGAGCCGCTAAATTAGCCGTACTGGATGGTTATTCTTATCCTGAGTTCAGGTTATTTAGGTTAAACTTCACTAAAGCAATTTCTGTTCAGCGAATGACTTATTGACTTGCAGGTTAGGAGGTAACCATTAAAACGTTATTTATTAGTCACCCTGACTGTCAAAAACACGATATGGGCGCTGGCCATCCGGAATGTCCGGATCGGTTGCGTGCGATCAATCAAATGATTGAAAAGTCCCACTGGAACGAGCAATTGTTATTTTGTGATGCCCCTAAATTGAATATCGACTGGTTAAATAAAGTGCACCCTAAAAGTTATGTCGAAGCACTCATGGAGCTTTCGCCATCTGAAGGAATTGTATCGGTTGATGCCGATACGCATCTTAATCCTTACAGCATTCAGGCATCGCTTTTGGCTGCTGGCGCAGCTTTTTACGCCACAGACGAAGTCATAGCTAAACGCGCTAAAAATGCTTTTTGCGCCGTTAGACCTCCAGGACATCACGCTGAATCGGCTTTATCTATGGGATTTTGTCTTTTTAACAGCGTGGCATTAGCGGCTGAGCGGGCATTGTCTTCTGGCATGCAACGTGTGGCTATCATTGATTTTGATGTCCATCATGGTAATGGCACCGTAGAGATTTTTCAAGATCGGCCGGAAGTATTGGTTTGCTCGAGTTTTCAATATCCGTTTTATCCCGGTCGTTTTGATAGGGTTAATAAGCCAAATATTTGTTTAACACCGATCAATGCCGGTAGTGACGGTAGTGTTTTTAGAGGGTTAGTTGAATCTCAGTGGCGCAAGGCTATATTGGCGCATCAACCGGAGATGATTTTTGTTTCAGCAGGCTTTGATGCACACAGAGACGATCCACTAGGTGGACTTAATCTTGAAGATGATGATTTTTTATGGGTGACGCAATTTATCCGAGATTTGGCAGCGGAATGTGCCGAAGGGAAAATCGTCTCTCTGCTCGAAGGGGGGTACGATCTTAATGCGCTTGCGCGTTGCGTAAAACTCCATTTGCAGGGCTTAACAGAAAGGAGCTAGGGAGTTCTCGGGTATTTATTCGGCTTGTTACTGCAAAAGGGGGCAAATACAACTTGATTTTCAAATATTTTATATTTATATTGTAACAACGAGGGATCTTGAATTGTATCCCATCGATATATTTCTTTAGTGTACCTTTATTTTTAATTGAAATATAAAAGCAAGAAAAAGTGTTTAAAGGACTAGAAGTTACAATTAAAAAACTGGATTTGTTCTGTTGTCGGTCTCCCCGTAGTTTCAAAACCAAACTCTCTATTGTATATAGTTGTTAGTTATTGTTGCTACGCATTGATGCTGGACTTTCTGTTGTGTCGAAGAGCTTAGACAATCATTCAACAGATGATTTCCTTGCGTGGCGTTATTTTATAAATAAACCATGATAAAAGGAATTGTTCTATGAAAACTTCCCTACAGGTATTGCTAGGGGCTACCTCAACCTTATTGATATTGACGAGTAGCTTACAAGCAGGCATTCAACAAACCGGCGGAGAACTCCAGGTTTCTACAATACAACCGATTATTGAGCGCTCATTAAACTCAGCCACTGAAACAAAAAAAGTCATCAGCGAACATGACGGCAAAGCCGTGTACATCGTTAGAATGAAACAACCTTCGGTTGCCAACTACAAGGGTGGTATATCCGGTTTTGCAGCGACTAACCCTAAAAGTATTGGCCTAGATAGATTAGATGTTAATAGCAAGGCCAGTAAGGACTATCGCCAATTCTTGCAATCTAACCAACAGGCATTCGTAGAAAATTGTGAACGTGCTTTCGGTCATCCGCTAAACGTTAAGCATCGTTTTCAGCATGTAATGAATGGTGTAGCAATGGAACTAACCGATGCAGAAGCCCGAGTTGTTGCTGGACTGCCCGAAGTGCTTAGTATTGAACAAGAACGCATGGAAGTACTTTTGACTGACGCTGGACCAAAATGGATTGGTGCTAATGCAATCTACGAAGGCAATAACCCATTGTCTATTCCCGGAAGCAAAGGGGAGGGCGCGGTTATTGCTATTTTGGATACCGGTATTAATTCCGACCATCCATCATTTGCTGATATAGGTGGTGATGGTTACGATCATACTAACCCACTTGGCAGCGGCAATTATTTGCCCGGAAGTTACTGTGACGCTAATCCTGGGTTTTGTAATGACAAGCTTATTGGTGCATGGGATATGGTCAATGACCCGGCTGGTGATCCCACTTCCCCTGAAGATAGCAATGGGCACGGCTCTCATACTGCCAGCACCGCTGCCGGTAATGTGATTAATGACGCAACACTGATTGCGCCAACAACTGAATTAATGCGCGATATTTCTGGTGTCGCACCACACGCTAATATCATTATGTATGATGTTTGTGTGAGTTCATGCCCTGGTTCAGCTCTGTTGGCCGCGGTTGAGCAAGTGGTGATTGATGCCTCGGTATTACCTAACGGTATTCAATCGTTAAACTTTTCTATTTCTGGTGGAGATGACCCATACAACGACGCAGTCGAAATAGGTTTCTTAAATGCTACCGCAGCGGGTATCTACGTCGCTGTTTCTGCTGGTAACTCCGGTCCCGGTGCTCAAACGGTTGCACATAACTCACCTTGGGTAAGTGCGACCGCAGCAATGACCCATAATCGTAAGATGCTCAATTCTGTCAGCAACTTGACCAGCGACGGCTCGCCGCTAGACGATATTCAGGGTTTGGGTTTTACCGCCGGTTATGGCCCGGCAGTTATTATTAACTCAGCTGATTTGGAAGCGGATTTTCCTGGTTCTACTTTGTGTGGATTAGGTTCTATCGGTGATTTAAACCCACCTTGGCCAGCAGGTACTTTTAACGGCGAAATCGTTGCTTGTACTCGCGGCACTTTTGGCAGAGTTGAAAAAGGTGCTAATGCTCTGGCAGCCGGTGCCGGGGGTTATATTCTGATGGATAATGGGGGCGGTATTGTGGGCGACGCTCACGAATTGCCCGGTGTGCATATTAGCCAGGCTGATGGCGTCACTCTTGCGGCATGGTTGGCTGCTAATGATAACCCAATGGGTAGTATTGCTGGATTTAGCTTAAACTTAGATAAATCTAATGGCGATATTATGGCCGGTTTTAGTTCGCGCGGACCGAACAGTGCATTAGATGTCATTAAACCTGATATCGGTGGTCCTGGGGTTAGTATTTTGGCGGCTGTGGCTAGTGATGGTGTGACACCAGCGCCTGAATTTGCACTCTTGTCTGGTACGTCCATGTCCAGCCCACATAATACGGGCAGCGGCGCGTTAATTGCGATGCTTACAGACTGGAACCCCTATGAAATTAAATCTGCAATGATGATGACTGCCAATAATAAAAAAATGTTCAAGGAAGATGGTATCACACCAACCGACCCCTTTGATGTCGGTGCAGGTCGAATTGATTTAACAAAAGTCCTGCAATCCGGTTTAGTGCTGAGTGAAACGCCTGCTAATTTTGCTGCAGCTGATCCCGCATTAGGTGGTGATCCAAAAACCTTAAATATTGCCAGCATGCAAGATGGTAATTGTGTTGGTACTTGTTCCTGGACCAGGACGGTGACTAACGAGACCGATAAATTCATTAAATGGCAGCTGAAAGGTTCTAATTCTGGTGTTATGAAGGTCTCTGTTTCTCCCGATATGATTGAGTTAAATGCCGGTGAGAGTGCAGATATTACAATAACCGCTAATACCACCTTAGCGCCAGGTGGTTGGAACTTTGGCAGTATAACCATGAAGCCTAATAAGAATAAATATTCTATGCTCGGTATGCCTGTAGCGGTAGGTGCAGCAACCAGCACTAGCCCTAACCTGTCCAAGTCGGTTGATAAGGCGGTGGCGATTAAGGGGGATATTCTAAATTACACTATCAGCGTAAGTAATGGCCAAATTATCGATACGATTGATATTTCTGACATGTTGCCAGATGGACTGGAATATGTGCCAGGTTCTGCATCGGGAGTAGTAACTGACGGAGCTGAAGTATCGCCTTTAACCGTAGTTGATAATGAATTGAGTTGGAGCTTTGACCTGAATGTAGGTGGCTTAGACATCAACCCTTCAGTGGCGCCATTCGGCTACTTTTCATTAGCTTCTTTAGGGGTTGCTCCTTTCGGTTGTCCTGCAAACTGTGACGACGGAGCCTTCACACTAAATATACCTAGTTTCGATTTTAATGGACAAAGTTACACCCAGGTCATTTGGTCGGTTAACGGTACCATTGAAGCCGGTTCTGCCAGTGGACTTGCTACAACTTTTCTCAATCAGAATTTGCCTAGCCCAACGGTACCCAATAATTTAATGGCTCCTTTTTGGACTGATATGAATCTTGGTGCTGGCGGTAATTGGTACGTAGCTGTTTTGGATGCTGGACCTGATCAGTACACGGTATACGAATGGGAGAATGTACCATTATTTGGCGACCCTACAGCCTACACTTTCCAAGTTTGGGTTTTAAATGGCACCTCTAATGTTTGGTATGTGTATGCCGATATTCCAGCGGTACCATTTTTTACCACCGTTGGTGTCGAGAATGATACTGGTACTTTTGGAGATAGCTATTATTATAATGGTACCGGTACGGAGCCTAGTGTCGGAAGCGATCTGGCCATAGAGGCGACTCTAGGCGGCGTTGCTACGGCTACTTTCCAGGCTGAAATCACCAATAATTGTTCAGGTGGAGATAACCTCAGAATCAATGAAGTTAATATGACTGCGGGTGCAATCCAAGAACGCGCTATTGCGGTGACTAGTTGTACAAATAAATAGCGTTATAGCTATTACTATCTTAAAACCTGCGGATCCATTTGTTTGGCTTCGCGGGTTTTTCTTTGAGTTTTTCGAGTTCCATTTATGAGCCTGCAATATATCAACACGATTGCTGAATGGTTTTATCGAATTGCGAGTCTTTATGATTAAGGAATAAAGAATCTTTTATGGTAACTACTCTGATTTATGTACATGATCCCATGTGCAGCTGGTGTTGGGGATTCGAAACGGTCCGACAAAAACTATTTAATGCAGTCTCAGGAAAAATGAAAATTTGCCGTTTACTTGGCGGATTGGCTCCTGATTCCATGTTGCCTATGGCTGAAACCATGAAAGTCTCATTGCAACAAACCTGGCATCGAATCGAACACACTATCCCCGGGACGCGATTCAATTATGAGTTTTGGACAGATTGTGCGCCAAGACGTTCGACTTATCCATCGAATCGGGCGGTTATTGCAGCGCGGTTGCAAGATGAAAAATTCGACGCATTAATGACTTTAAGAATTCAGCAAGCTTATTATCTGCAAGCAAGAAATCCCTCGGATAACGCCACATTGATTGAATTGGCGAAAGAAATCGGTTTAGATGATGAAAAATTTACCAATGACCTCAATTCAGATTCCACCCAACAAATGTTGGGTGAAGAAATTAACATGGCGCGATCTATCGGTGTAACTAGTTATCCGAGTCTGATGATAGAAAAAAATAATCTTATCAGCCCTTTGAAGTTAGACTACATTAATCTTGAAGAGATGCTTCTGTCTATCGATAAGATTTTGAAAAGCTCAAAGTAATCTCAATATTATCTGCTTGATATTACTGTCCCAGAAAAAGGCAGAAAATCTAAAATGAGTTCAGAATATGCTATTCTAGTTATACCTTTACGGTTTTTGGTCTTAGCAAGCTAACCTCTTAGCCGGAGTTGAGGTTAGCTAATAATCAGTCAATTTGGGAGAGCAACAAGATGGAAGAAGAAAAAAAGACGGTCGAAGAAGTTCACCCTGTGTGCCATAACCCGTGCGGTGTTTGTAATAAAACCGGTGTGCTTGAAAATGGAGAAGCTTGTACAGTCTGCGGTGGCACTGGGTGTACTGATAATAAACAATGTGCCCCAGCGGGTGGACTGGGTTGTAAAATTTAGTTCTGTTCTTTTTTTATTTCAAGCTGCCTTTCCAGGCTTTTGCTCTAATAAATCCTGTTCGATCGATTTTATATGCAAAAATATATTTAATTCAAACTCCGCCGTCGGTTCCGTGGGATAAGGTCCCATAAATCGCTGCTCTCTGGTCTTATAATAATAGTCGCCATTTTTAAAGACCATGCGGTCTTTTCGGGTGAATGCTGCAATCAGAAGATAATCGTCAGTACTTCTTTTAGTGCTCATGATAAATTCTCGTTAGGTATAGATCCTGGTATCTTACAGCTATCTCGTTTTGAGTTATATAAGCCTTCCTCACTGTTCTGTGTGAGATATCTCTCAAGAGTAGAAGAGAATTCTTCGCTAAAAAATGATTAAAGAGTAGATTGAGCACTAAAAGCTGTCGGGTGGAATTTTGTGACTGGAAAAAACTTGGCGATAGGGCCTATTGTAGCCCCCAAAGTTGTTCATAGTCCGGTGCTTGCTTAAGTTGTTCGATCGCATCATCAAATCTTTTTACAACTTCAACCGGAACGGTCTTTTTACTGAACATGATAGACACCAGGCCTTCATAGACTGTTACCTGACAAGATTTCGCTTGCGCTAGTTGCATATCGTTTCTCTTCATATAGGCCATAACGATCGGGTCTTCTAGAATTCCGTCTAACATATTTTGTCGGAATAAATCGAGCTCTACTTTACCGTCATCTTGGTAATAAAGTCGTTGGTCTAATGCTGGATCCTTTTGAATGTTCACAATCTTAGACCCGTAATTAACGCCTTTGGTAACGCTAAGTCTAAAACCTTGTTTAATCAGTGACGCTAAATCTTGCTCACGGCATTGTTGATAATATTCAGGCTTAACATATAGGACTAACATTTCTTTACGATAAGGAATAGAAAAGTTGCCGAATTCTTGACGTGCTTTGGTGATAGTAATATCAAAAGTCAGGTCAATATTGCCTTTCTTAATATCTTGTTGGCTTTTTTCGAATGGTTGCAGTTGCAATTGGATCTGGCAATTGGTCGCTACTTCCAGTTGCTTGATCAAGTCAATCTGCAAGCCAACGGGTTGGTTAGCATCGTCTAAATATTGAAGAGGAGGCCAAAGGTGCCAACCCAGTACTAAATTGCAGGCGGTTTTATGGCTCTCAGCCCAAGCATTATTCGTTGGAACAATACATAATGAACCTAGTATTATGAATATTACGGAGCTGAGAGCTTTAGATTTTAACAAATTATAAGGAGATTAATTATTAAGAGTTAAATTCTATCCCATAAATCAATCAAAAACCAACCGATAAATTCGTAATAGTTCATCTGTAATTTTGCTCATAAAGGACTTTGGTTATTTTTCCCAGATAATCTGTCTTTTGATTAATGGCGGGACTGGAAACGATTAAATCAGGAGCGATGGTTTGAACTTGTTTAATTTCTTCTCTAAACGCGAGATGCACATGCATATCGGTCAGTCCGGCCACCAAATATTGACCTTTAGCTGGTTTGAAAGGCAAAAACAATTTCCAGGATGTTGACAGGTTCCAGTTGCATGGGTTGTGCGACGTATTTGGAGTTCTATGCAAGAACATTTTGTTGAAAGACGTCAACCAATCATCACCGGCGACGTTTAGCTAATAAATCAACCAAAAAAACGCAGGTAATCAGGATGAAGAAATTCACGATAATTAGTACCATGCTAGGTTTAGCAATTTCTGCAAGCCAGCTATTCGCTGCAACACCGGTTTTAGATGAGCGTCAACAGAACCAAAAACAACGTATTAAGCAAGGTATAAAAAGCGGCGAGTTAACTAAAAAAGAAACCAGACGATTGGTTAATGGTCAAAAGCAGCTGAATAAAATGGAACGCAAAGCAAAATCCGATGGTATAGTCACTAAAAAAGAACGGGTGCGCTTGCAGCATAAAGCGAATAAAGAATCTGCCAAAATTGCTCATAACAAACATGATAAACAAAAACGAACCAACCCTAAAAATTGATAACCGATATTATTTTCCGCTCTTCGAAACTTCTATTTGAAGAGCCGGGAAACCTCTCGCACTATTCATAGTTCCCGATACAAATTGAAATCTTCAGTAACATTGATTTATGCTACTCTCCGAGAAATCGATTAATCAAAGGGAACTAAAAGATGGAAAAATTACAAAAACTGGGTGGTTTGGCAGCAATCTCTGAGGCGGTCATCTACATCAGTGCATTTACTTTTTACGGTGCTTTTTGGCATTATCCATCTGATAGTAGTGCTGTGCAAAAATTTGCCTTTCTGGCAGAAAATCAAACCGTCTTATCGATTATGAATTTATTGATGTATGTAATATTTGGCATAATTTTAGCTGTTCTGTTGTTGGCGCTTCATCATCGATTGAAGGACAAAGCCCCAATCCTTGCAAAAATTTCAGCGCTATTTGGGATCATTTGGGTTGGTTTGGTGATCGCCAGCGGTATGATAGCCAATGTTGGTTTAACTGCCGTTATAGGGCTGGCAGATATCCAGCCACAACAAGCAATGACCGTTCAACTATGTCGTTGAAGGATTGGGTGGCGGCAACGAAATCGTAGGTGGATTGTGGGTGTTACTTTTAAGTATTGCTGGCCTAAAAGGAAGCCATTTTTCCAGAGCGCTTAACTATTTAGGTATATTCATCGGTTTGGTCGGTGTCGCTACTATTTATCCGGCGGATCTCCTCACCGAAATTTTTGGACTGGGTCAAATAATCTGGTTTGCCTGGATAGGATTTGCGATGCTGATGATCGCAAGCGATGGGAATCGCTCAGCTGCTAAATAGCAATTGTCGTATGCAATACCGGAACTATCACATAATCGATCAAATCACAATCAGCTCAAGAAACACGATGCATAAAAATTAAACTCAATCATTTTTAAATTGATAATGCGCTTGTTGCTTATTACTAATACAACAAACTCTCAAGATTGCCTGCTGATATCAAGGTGACTATGACCATTTATTTTTGTCGCTTGGCTGCAATTCAACTACACTAAAAGTTGGATTGCCACTTAAAAATAAACGCCTCTGCGGAGTTAATATGAGTCACTTGAAAATAGCAGTCATTGATGACGCGACCATGATTCGAGATTTGGTCAAAAAATTTATTCGACAAAATTTTGCTAATGCCAAGGTATTTGAAGCCAATAATGGTCAGACTGCAATGAGCTTGTTAAAAAGACAACCCGTTGATCTGATTTTATGCGATTGGGAAATGCCAATCATTAACGGAGAAGAGTTGCTGATTTGGGTACGTCAACAAGAGCAACTGAAAAACACACCTTTTATTATGGTGACCAGTCGCGGCGATAAAGAGTTTGTGGTTAAAGCGATTCAATCCGGTGTAAGCGATTACTTGGTGAAGCCCTTTAATAACAAACAATTTTTAGAAAAAGTAGCCAAAGCGCTTAAGCGTCATGGGGTTGAAGTACCCGAAAGTAAGATCCACCAAACGGCACTCGGTGGCGGCGATTCAGTCGCAGTACTCACCGGGCAACCGCCCAACGCTAAACAAAAAGTAAAAACCAAAAGGCCGTTGGTCAAAGGGGTTGCATCACTCAGAACAGCGAACGGAGAAGTTCGCTGTGCTTTACGCCAGCTTGATCTCAAAAGCATGCTAGGGGTTTTTAAATACATTGATTACATGCCGACGTTGCTTGAGCAAGTATCAATTGACATGGAATTTAATCGCGGCGATGAAAAAAAAGTAATGCGGATCAATGGATTTATCCAGATGCTTAAAAGCAATGAACCACGACCCGACAGTGAGCTGATTCAGGTTAAAGTCGTTTTTATGGATGATGATCCGCAAAAGCGAGAGCTAATTTCCGAATATGTCGGGAACATGGACAAGGGACACGCCCGATTCAAAATG
>CAZOBX010000227.1:0-9854 GCA_964578045.1 uncultured Kangiella sp.
ATATCTGACATTAATTAGAAAATCGATAGATTTGATAACACTTCGCAAATAAGGTTCGATGTTTGAAGAAATATTCCTAACACTTGTAGAAAAAGTAAGGTCGTCAGCATATCGTGTGTATCTAATATTATTTTCACTACACCATTCAACAACCTTGCAATCGAACTCATACATTATTGAATTAGATAGCATGGGGGAACTTGGAGCTCCTACACTCAAATTGTAGTCATTGCTACCATTTTGCTTTATACAAGAAATTCTAATTATGTCGAATAATTCAACTTCCGTTAATTTGTTGCCAAAATGTCTATTCAAATAAATTGCCAAATCTTTACCTTTTATTGATGGAAAAAAATTCTTAAAATCGAACTTGGACAAATAACAATTATTTACATGATACTGTGCATTTTTCTTGATACTAGACCCTGTCTTGTACGCTGATGCGGCCTTATGAACGTTCAACTCATTAAATACATTAGCTATTAACCAATGTTGGAGGTATTTTGTTTCACGAGCCGGCTGTGAAATTGTTCTATATTTACCATTCTTTTTCTGTATTTTATACTGCTTATACATATGTGGTGAGCGCGATATTAACCTATCTAATTGAGAATCGGAGATAAGTAATAATTTAAGCAATTGATGCCTAATATTAAAATAACTCATTTTCTCACCACTGTTTGAAATCGTTTAATCGCAGCCAATCTATATCGATCTTTATTAGTTTCATAAAATGAACGACAATCAAGAGTGATTCTTGTATCTTCTAGTCTAACTTTGCTATTCGAGGTTAGCCTCAACTTATTAAAACTGGAGGAAGTTCTCAAATAGTAAACAGCACCAGAATATTCCACGGCCTTAATTAACTTAAATCTCTCTAACAGAAAAAGCTTGCGAGTTATTTCGTGCTTACTAAGACTAAAACCTAGGTTATTTAGGTATGTAGTAATTTCAACTTTTTTTAAAGCGATAAAAATGCGAATAAGTTCACTAATAACTGTGGTTGAGTGTGAATCTTTATTCAGGTTTAATGTGTGTTCTCCATTCAAACTATTCAAGCTGGTTTTAATACCTTCAATAACATCTTCAACAACCTCATCCTCTATCCTAGCTGGATGCCGTATATCCCACGGAAAAATTTTTACGCTTTCTTGATTTTGTTCCTTCAAGTGACGAAGTATTCCTAGACTAATAAAAGATTTTGCATTTTCACCTTCACTATAATCTGCAGACTTTATAACCAGTAATTTCTCTCGTAACTCAACTAGTTGGGAAAAAGCACCCAATTCTGCAATTGAACCAGAACTCTCGAGAATTAAAACTACTAGGGTACAAATAGCTGCTAGTTCTGTTTCGAAGTCAACTAGGTTTTTGAATACCGCGTCTTCCTGCCATTCTGTAATTTCTTCGGGGCGGAATATTTCGAATTCTGGGTGTTTTAAAGAAATTGCGTGACGAAGTGATTTGATAGGTGGATCGTCATCATTAGGCCGTTCTTTTAATTTTACTTTACCACCACAAAGCAAAACGATTGAACTAGCTGAACTTATTATTCGACATTTACTAATGTTGAGATTAGTAAGGAGTTCTTCCCTAGGATCTTCCATAGAATAAAAATCTTTACCTTTAACCGACCGCAGAAAATATCTGTGGATCGTAATGAGCTTGCGATTGGAGAGCCGCAGATGTTTTCTGCGGGATAAATCCAAGCAATTTAATGGAGTCTAGCTAATCGCCCGACTAAGCAAGTTTTGCTTTATCACGTAAAGATACTTAATTATTCCTGCATAAAATTAATATGTCAATTGAAATTGTTGTAAACATGTTAATGCATCCAATACTTTCCTTAACGAAAAATCAATGTATGAAAACACTACGATATTTCTGGATGTCAGCTAGATAAAGTGTCTTTGCAAAGAATCCTGTTTTCTAAAAAAGGATTATATTTATAACATTATCATTTGAATAAAAAAGCAATTCGATTTGAAACCTGTAGACAGAAGGTAGATATCAACAGCAAATCGATTCAACTAGCTAAAAAAAAAGCCCTTGATAATCAAGGGCTTAATTTGGTCTTGTTTGGTGGAGGCGGGGGGGATCGAACCCCCGTCCGCGAATCCGCTGCTCTTGGTACTACATGCTTAGTTAGTCTATATCTTAATCTCTAACAGATCCGGCTAACAGGATGAAAGAAACGAGTTTGTTTAGTTTTAACGGTTGGGGAACAAACATCCTTACCCGCGAGTCTCCGTAAATGACTGTTAACTACCTACCGGTGACGCTCGGCAGCAACAGTTAGCCTAAGCGGCTAAAGCGTAGTTGTTATCGTTTGCAACTATAGTGTTTCAGCTAGTGTTTACGAGGTTCGCTGACACCTCGGCATGCACCTTGAGTTTTGTAATCCTCGTCGAAGCCATGTCGCCCCCAAGATTGAACCTAATTCAAGATTTTAGACGGCTCTAACAGTTATATAGTTCGAACTGGTTCTAAAATATTGATTTAGTAAGGAATAAATACTCGAAAGTACCCCTAAATTATGACACACTTGATTTAGCTTAACTAATAATTATTATCTAAAAACAGCGATTTTAGTGACTTAGGCCAAGAATAGTCAGACTTTTGCGATGCGACTGATTTTTTCAAGCTTTAAAAAGGTGATCATGGAGCAAGACTCAGAATTTCAGTTTGACTATGCCGATGCAACGGATGTCGGTCGTGTACGAGAATTGAACGAAGACAGCATATTCTCACAATCTGGCCTGTGGTTGGTGGCCGATGGCATGGGGGGTCATGCTTGCGGCGAGATTGCCTCGGCAATGGCAATAAAGCAAATCTCTGAAGGATTTGATAAGCATGGCTCTTTGGATAATGCCATCCAAAGTGCTCATAAGCAGATTATTGACGCTGGCAGAGAGGAAGTCGCCCAATCAGGCATGGGGACAACGATTGTTGCGATGATCTGTGACCAGATGCATTATCAAATTGCCTGGGTGGGTGATAGTCGTGCCTATTTATGGGATTCCAGACTGGCAAAGCTGGAGCAAATTTCGGAAGATCATTCGTTAATGGTGCGGTTGATCAATGCCGGTCTGATTTCCGCTGAAGATGCCATAAGGCACCCGCAAAGACATATGATTACCCAATGCCTCGGTTCCACCGAAATTGAACGGGTGAAGGTCGATACGATCGAAAGAGACTGGGACAGCGGACAGCAGATCTTGTTATGTAGCGATGGATTGACGGATGAAGTCTCCGATCAACTTATCGCTGAAGTCATGGGAGCAAAATTAACGCTGCAAGAAAAAACAGCGACTTTGGTTAAAACTGCAAAACAAGCCGGTGGCAGAGATAATATTAGTTTAATTATTGTTGAGTCACCGACTAATAAAACACTGACTTTTATACAGAAAATTCGTAATTTTTTTACTAGGTGAATATTAGCGTCTGAACTACCGATTTTTAACTATAATAATAACCATCAATATCAGATGATATTTGGAGTGATCATGAACGATAATAACAAAACACCTAAGAAAACGGGGCCACAGGGGACTCAGGTTTTTGAAGTAAATGAAATAAACAAAATGATTGCCAAGGAGATCGTAGAATCTCAATCCGATAATGCTAATATGCCAGCGCTGATTGGTGTTAGCAACGATGTGATTGGACGGCAGTATATTCTGCGCAAAGACAAAATTGAAATTGGTCGAAGACCTAATAGTGATATCGTTTTAACCGAAGCAAGTGTTTCATCGATGCATGCACAATTAATCCGTGAAGGTGATAACTGGAAGGTGTTAAATTTGCTTTCTTCTAATGGCACATTCGTTAATGGTAAAAAAGTGGTTAATCAAGTTCTACTGACCGGTGACATGATTGCGTTTGCAGGTTCTGAATTTGTTTATTCGATGGTGGAAGATGATATGCCATCTGCAGAATCCTCAAGCAATTATGGTCTTATTGTGACAGGCGTTATTTTGGCCATTGCATTTTCTGCTGTCATTTTCTATTTGCTATAATTTATTCCACTTATATGACCGAAAAACGTGACTCGAAATCCGAACCTTTAGCTTCCAAGTCTCATGGACAGGTTGAAGAAGAGCAGTTACACGCGATCCGTCATGCGATTAAGATGGAAAATTCCTCCCCCCATCCGTTGACCAAGCAGCCTCGTATGTTGGGGCGATATCGAATTCTAGAAGAAGTCGGGCGCGGCGCAACCGCGCTGGTTTATCGAGCTTATGATCCACAGCTGGATCGCTTTTTGGCGATCAAAGTGCTCAGGGATAAACTAGCCAAAAATGACGAATATCGCGAAGGATTTGTTCGAGAAGCAAGATTAGCGGCGCAGTTGACTCATCCCAATATTGTCACTATTTTTGATGTTGGAATTACAGGTGGTAAACCCTATATCGCGATGGAGTTATTGGAAGGGGCTACTTTAGAACAAATCTTAAGAACTAAAAGTAAACTGCCTATAAAAACGGTGCTAGCTATTTCCAGTCAGTTGGCTTCCGCGCTCGCTTATGCCCATGAACAAGGGGTGGTGCATCGTGATATTAAGCCCGGTAATATTCTAATCTTACGAGATAAAAAAACCACCAAGTTGACCGATTTCGGCATCGCGCAAATTGATGAGCATATGGCTAAATCGGGTAATTTGAGCGACAAAGTGCTTGGTACACCGGAATATATGTCGCCGGAGCAGCTGTTAGGAAAAACGGTTGATAGCCGCACGGATCTTTATTCCACAGGCGTCCTGATATATAGAATGTTAGCCGGGTTGCCACCTTTTATTTCCGACGATTTAGGAAAATTATTTAAGCAGATCATCAAAAATAAGCCGCCAGAGATAGTGATCGACAACGAGTTGGTGCAGGATGATCTGAAAGATTTACTCAGAAAATTATTGCAAAAACGAGCGGAAAAAAGATTTCAGAGCTCTGCGTTACTGGTTACCGAGCTTAGGTCAATATCCAACAAATTGGTAAAGAAAAAAACTCGCGACAATGCGGCTTTTTCTTCTCTGAGCACTCGTTGGACTTTGGCCATGGCTGGTACCGTATTTGTCACTATGTGCATTGGCCTGGTGGTCGTCTATTGGATGCAATATAAAGCGCTTTCTGGCATTACTTTTGATTATGGGCATACCGTCGGCAGAATGATTGCGTATCAAAGTAGTGAGGCAGTTTTGCTAAACGATTCGGTCGGTTTGAATGCACTCATTAAAGAAAGCGCTAATAATGAACAATTGGAATCAATCGTCATATTGGATTTATCCGATCATATTCTGGCGTCAAGTCAGGAGCAAAAAATTGGTCAGCTTTTTACCAGGCCCGGTGATGACGAGGCGATTAAAGTGTTCGATAAAACCAAAATTTATAAAAGAGAATCGACTGACGGCGCGGTATTATTTGACGTCAGTATGCCGATCTATTTTTCTGACAAAAAAGTCGGTAGCCTGTTTGTTTCTTTTTCCGCCAGTTCGATGTATCGAGCCTCAAATACGACTTTGATTACCATGTTGTCCGTGATGTTAATCACTCTATTAACCGTGTCGGTTGCCACCTTTGTGTTGGCTAAGCAAACTTCAAGAGATTACAAACGAGTCGCTCAAGGATTACGAAAAATGGCCGTTGGTCGTATTGATGCCCGGATTTATAGTCAACGCAATGATGAAGCGGGGCAATTATTTGTTGCATTCAATCAACTCGCCGCTTACCTGGAACGATTTTTCGATAAAACGGTTGCGCACACTCGTCGAAGTGGCGACAATAAAATAGCCGATAGCAACAATACCAGACAATTTGATGTTATTCCGGTAGCAACCAAAGGTGAATATGATCAACAAGATGTGGATACCGTTGAAATTTCTTTAGAGGAAAAATCTTCGGATATTATAGCCGATGATTCGTAATTTTTGTGCTAAACCAGATTTCTACTTGATAATGCTAAATCGGTACAAATTGTGAAAAATAATAAATATGCCTATTAGTGACTATCTCAATTTCATCTTGCTCGCGGCCATCGTCTCTGGCGGTTTATCGACTTACTTTTTGTTTGCTTTTTTCGGCGGGATAAAAAGAGTCAAAATCATTACCTCAATCCGAAAACTCGTCGGCTTACTAGTGTTTTCTTTTGCAACCGCCTCGATGTCGTTTTTATTGATTGGTATTCAAGGATATCAGGCTTTGACTTATGAGCAAGCGATCGCCAGTGTTTCGATTATCCCTAAGAGTGGACAGCACTTTGTTGCGGTGGTTAAGTTTAAAGACAATCCACAACAATCTTTCCATCTGGCAGGCGATGAAGTGATGTTTGAGGCGAATGTATTAAAATGGAAACCTTGGTCGAATATTTTAGGTTTAAAAACGGCTTATCGACTCGATCGCATTCGAGGGCGATATGTTTTGATAGACGATGAAAAAAACAAACCGATGACTTTGTTTTCGTTAACCGAGAGTCAATCGTCCGATATTGCGGAGTGGCGAGAACAATATCAACCTCTGTCATTTTTACTGGATGTCGAACACGGTTCTGCCAGTTTTGCGTCAGCAGATCGAAAGAGGGATTTTGATCTGATGATGACTACTAACGGGTTGTTGTTAAGGCCCGTTGGAGAGTAGATAGAAGTTCTAAGTTCTAAGTTCTAAGTTCTAAGTTCTACAGAAGATTATCTCCGTTTTACTCTTTTTGTTTTATAGCTCGTGCCTTTCTGGCTTCTTTTGGATCGATAGTCAGCGGCCTATAAATTTCAATTCGATCACCATCGTGGAGTTTGTCGGATAGTTGACAGGCCTTGCTAAAGATTCCGATTTGATTGATTGTTAAGTCGATATCTGGATAACGTTGCAGAATATCCGACTGTTTTATTGCTTGTTCAACAGTCGTGTCCTCTAAGACTTCAATGGATAAGAGTTCTTGCTCATGAGGCAGCGCGTAGATCAGTTCAATCTGTAATTTAACATCAGGATCATTTGACATAAATTTTCTCAGCACGCTTGGTAAAAGCAGATACCATGGATTGAACCAGCTTATTAAATACTTTTGAAAAAGCGAGCGAGGTGAGCTTGTTGGAAAACTCAAAATTCAAGTCTAGCTCAATTTTACAGGCCGAATCGGATAAAGCGGTAAATCGCCAACCCCCGGACAGATGGGAAAATGGTCCGTCTATAAGCTCCATTCTAATAAATTCGAATGGTTCAAGGGTGTTCACTGTGGTAAATGATTTTGCGAGACCGCTTTTGGCCACTTGTAATTTTGCCGTGACTTGTTGCGAGTTTCTGTCTAATACCGTCGACTCTCGACAATAGGGGACAAAGGATTTGTAATTATCAATATCATCCACCAATTCATACATTTGTTCTGCAGAAAATGGAACCAGGGCGCTTCGACAAATATTTTGCATGGTTATTCGATTTATAGTTTTTTGAGACGTTCTAGCAGACGGTTGGTTCGGTGATAATATTTTAAAGCCAAATCATTGTCAGGTTGAATTTTTAGAATTAATTGCCAACTGTCGGCGGCTTTCTGTAATTGCTGATTCTTGCGTAACAAGATCGCTTCTTCATGCAATTTATTGATGAGTAATTTCTCAGTTCGATAATAATAAGTCGACGGTTCTTTTTTCTGTTTACTTGACTGGCTATTGATGATTTTTTTCGCTTCCGCCAATTTACTAGCGGCGCTTTGAAAACTGTTTGCCTCAAATAATAAAACAAACTCATCCAACAAAACGGCCAAAAATTGCTGTTCTATAAATTGGTCAAAGTTTTCTGCAAGCACTGTACGCTTCGAGCGGCTGGAAATCAGTTTAATCTGCTCGATCATCTTTTGCCTTTCACTGATTGAAACTTTACTTTGGGCCAGTTTTTCTAAACTATCTTTTTGTAAAACCTGTAATTTTTTATGATCTCTCTCAATGATGAAAATACCGGTCATGCGTTCTAATGATTTCAAAAATCTTTTTTCATCAGTGTACTTAGACAGTAAAGCCAAATTGGCCCGTGAACGTCGGTTCTCTTTTTTAACTAAAGGACTGTTGTCCATGACCGGTATTTTTATTAACAGGCCTGGCTGTATCTGGGTTGAATCTTTAATCTTGTTAAATTTTGCCAAACTAACAAAATAAATGGAATTACCTAACCATGTTTTTGCAATACTACCGAGAGTATCACCGGCTTTTATGGTGTATTGAGTGGTTCGTGTGGTATTAAAAATGAGTCTTGGAGCGGTGGTCAGCTGATATTTTAGCAGTTTGGCGGTGCTGTGCGAGGCATTAACTCGAAGCACTTGATTGATCATTATCTCTGCTTCAAGGACTTTTCCAATTTGAAGTTGATTGATGGCTATTTTAATCGTTTCATTTTGTTTATCGATATGCTGCAAACTAAGATCATCAATAATCACTCCATTGGAAGTGGTGGGCGACTTTGTTTGACAGGCAAATAAAATGCAAAGCGCAAAACTCGCCATAACGAGTCTTAGATTTATTTTTTCGAATGAGGGCAGCATCTAATCACGACTCTCTTTTAATATTCGCCCTTTATCTCTCGCCCATTCTTTGGCTTTATCCGAGGCTCTTTTGTCGTGAAGTTTTTTACCTTTAGCGGTGCCTATTTTTATCTTAACCAGATTTCTAATCCAATAAAGAGATAAGGGTATGATGGTAAAACCGCCTTTTTGTTGAGCGTCGTGCAATTTTCCTAGTTCGCTAGCATGCAAAAGTAATTTTCGATTTCGAGTCGGCTCGGCCACATAATGGGTGGAAGCGGTTTTTAACGGCGAAATATGACAAGCGTATAACCATGCTTCTCCTTGGTGGAGTTGAATATAAGCATCGCTGATGGTGACTTTCGATTCTCTCATCGATTTTACTTCCCACCCTTGCAGCGCTAATCCCGCTTCAAAAGTCTCGCCGATGATGTAGTCGTGGCGGGCTCTTCTATTTTGCGCAATGGTATTATCGGGTGTTTTTTTCTTTTTTTTGGCCATTAAATTGCCTTAAGCAGGGCTGATGCTATGAAATACTATGTTCGAGAGGTGAATTATAGGGGCTCAGTTAAGGCGAGTCTAGAGCGATGAATGGATAAATATTGCTTAGTGGCGACATCAATTCCCTCTCCCTTGAAGGGAGAGGGTGAGAAATCCTAAATTATCGTAGGAGTTTATTCACTTTGGCTAAATCTTCCTCTGTCAGAAGACCCGTTGCCTGTTTCAATCTCAATATATTCAAAACGTAATCATAACGAGCTCTAGCGTATTGGCGCTTGGAATTGAACAAGATTTGAGTTTGTTGTAAAACATCGACGATGGTTCGAGTGCCGACTTCAAAACCGGCTTGGGTGGCTTCAAGTGATTTTTCTGACGATATAACCGCTTGATTGAGTGCCCTAACAGAGCTGACCGCTGCAATCGTGCCTAAATAAGAGCTGCGAGTTAGGCTAACGGCCAGGCGTCTTGCAGCTTCAAGATTATATGAGGCTTGCAGGTATAAATGTTGAGATTCCTTTACTTGAGAATTAGTTCTACCGCCAGAATAAATAGGAATATTAAAGTTTATACTAATCGAACTGGATTCTTGATCACTGTCATTGTTGGTGGTACTTGTGATGGGTAAATCACCAAAAAACTCAGTTCCCTCAGAGTCAGTGTCTCCTGAACCATCGCTAAAACTAGCACTTAAATCGACGGTTGGTAAGTGACCTGATTGAGAAATTGAAATACTTTGCTTTGCAATATCTAATCCTATTCTTGATGCTTTAATATCGATGTTATTGGATTCGGAACGTTTAACCCACTCATCGATATTTTCAGGGTCTTTGATCGATTCAGGCCCGCTTGAAATGATGATT
>CAZOBX010000228.1:0-9810 GCA_964578045.1 uncultured Kangiella sp.
GATAAAACACCTTTTACTCAACTGGCAAATCTCACCGGCCAACCTGCGATGTCTGTCCCCCTTTATTGGAGTGAAAATAATTTGCCTTGTGGTACCCAATTTATCGCACCTTTTGGTGACGAGAGCACCTTATTTAAATTGGCCGCTCAACTAGAGCAAGAGCAACCCTGGGCGACTAAAATGCCAGAGATCGTTAGTTTATACTGATAATTATTATTACGCTTATTGGAAACTTAACAAAATGCAAAAAACGAATCAAAAATATACTTTAATCACCGGCGCTTCAGCGGGAATCGGTAAAGAGCTTAGCCACACCTTTGCCCAAAACGGTTATAACCTTATTCTTGTCGCCCGTACTCGAAGTAAATTAGAGGAATTGGCCCGCTCTCTGGAATCTCAATTTGGCATTAAAACCCAGGTCATCATAAAAGATTTATCAGATCCTTTGGCAGCGAAACAGATTTTCGAGTCAGTACGGGATGATGCTCTCTGCGTCGATATCCTGGTGAACAATGCAGGGGTAGGTGTCGGCGGAAATTTTATAGACTCTAGCGACAACGATGAGATGAATTTGATGCAGATAAATATCACTGCACTTACCATGATGTGTAAATATTTTGCTGAAGCAATGGTGCAGCAAGGTGGCGGAAAAATCGTCAACATTGCATCCACCGCCGCGTTTCAACCAGGTCCTTATATGAGCACCTATTATGCCTCGAAAGCCTATGTACTGTCTTTTTCAGAAGCTTTGAGTGTAGAGTTGAACAGTAAAAATATTAGTGTGACAACGATATGTCCTGGGGTCACTCAAACAGATTTTTTTGCAACTGCTAATATTATCGGTACAAATTTAGCCCAAAGTCCGCTGATGATGAGTGCTAAACAAGTCGCTGAAATTACTTTTAACGCTTGCGTCAAAGGTCGGGGTATTGTTATACCTGGGTTAATAAACAAGCTGATGGCTTTTATGGTTCGATTGACTCCGCGCAGCATTATCACCAGAATTACAGGCTCGCTAAACAAAAAATCTGCCAGTTAACCTGAAATCAAAATTATCAATCAAGCTAGTTTTATAAGTCGCTATTCTCATTTGTTTTTGCTATCAACAATCCAAAGCCTGATGCAGCCAGAAAAACCGATATAACAGGGTTTAGATAATTAAGAAAGGCATAGGGCAGATAATCTAAAACCGGCACTCCTAATGTTGCAGTATAAAAAGCTCCGGCGGTTGTCCAAGGTATTAATGCCGCGGACATGGTTGCTCCTTCTTCTACCGAACGCGATAGTATAGCGGGATCAAGTTGTTTTTCCCGGTATGCCTGTTTGAACAGCTGACAATTTAAGATGATAGATATATAAGCTTCGCCCATACTCAAATTACTGACAAAGGACGAGCCGATGGTGGCGGCAATAAGGCTCACTCGGGATTTTATTCGAGTGATAATGTTTTCCAAGAGAGCCTGTAACAATCCGGCTCCTTAAAGAATCCCGCCCAACGCCAATGCCATCAATGCGAGAAAAAGTGTCCAGCCCATGCTACTGATACCACCACGCCCGAGCAACATATCAATACTTTGCACGCCAGTTTCAGTGGGGCTATTACTCCACAAAGCGTTTATCGCATCGACCCAGTTTTTATCTTGAAATAAAACCGCTATAGCTACAGCCAAAATCACGCTAAAGGACATACTGACTTCAGCTGAATAGCCCTTCATACTGAGACCAAACATGACTAATAGCGGTAATAATGTAACCCAAAGGTTGAGTTCAAAGGTTGTTTCCAAAGCGACATTGATTTGACTAATTTTATCGAGCGGAAAATTATTTTCAGTGAAACCTAAACCGATGACAATAAAAATAACTAGCACTACAATAAACGTCGGCAAAGTAGTAAATAACATTGAATGAATATGCCGATAAAGATCTGTACTAGCGCTCATCGCGGCAAGGTTTGTTGTGTCTGAAATCGGAGAAATTTTATCTCCAAAAGTAGCTCCCGAAATGACCATGCCAGCAACTATGGGAAGTGGGATCTCCATGGCATTACCAATACCCATAAAAACAATACCCAAGGTTCCAACCGTTCCCCATGAAGTGACGGTTGTAACAGACATTAAACTGCATAAAATAAATCCAGCGGGTAAAAATAAACCTGGACTGAGGATCTTTAAACCCTAATAAATAACACTTGCGATAGTGCCACTTTGCATAAAACTGGCGATCACCATACCGATCAGAATAAAAATATAAATAGCAGGCAGCGCGCGAGCAATCCATGAATTCATCATTGATCGAATGTCGGAAAATCGGTGACCTAAATAATAGGCGTGTCCCCCACTCCATAGCAGCGCAAAAAACATAATGCTATGCAGACTGACAGCATACTTAAAAAGACCAAAGGAAATCAGAAGAATAATACCGACAAAGCAGATTATGGCTTGCCGTACCGAAGGTTTATCGATTTTTATATCCTGAGTCTCTGTCATTATTGATCCTTTTTATTGTCCTAGATTGATCAGTTAGATCCCAAATATCCACGCGATCCTGTGGCACAGCTAAAAAGTTCTTGAAACTCCACTTATTACCTAGGATAGTATAATTGCAGAAAACACCGACGCAATTTTCTCTCACAAATAAAGTGATTAGATGCTCTAGGGCACTTTGATCTTCGCAGAGCCGTCACTGTTATTTTAGCCACAACCCAGAGATCCGATACGTTCATAAGTATTTACATGCCTAATGTCAATAATCGAAGCTTCTGGTTTAAAAACTCTAAGTTCGACCAATATATATACTAATTAATTCTAAGAATTTGTAATTGCTGTTTGTATATATATTATTTTTGCTTTAGGATGAAAGCGCTTACATAATAAACGAATAATAAGAATAAACTTAAATAGACATAAAACTGTGGAAAATTCCCTGTTAGATAGTTAAACCTGTATGAATCAGCAGAACACACGTTCAACTGATAGTGTTAGGTTAAAAGGATTGTTGTCATCTATATGAGTAAGTCCCCTTAGATTGGCGTTTTGCGCCAACAATGTTGTTAGGTTATTCGAATGTTCGATTTTTCACATGTTAGTTAAAACGACATAAACAGCAAATTTCAATATTGTAGGATCTGGGAGGAAGATAAAATGAAAAGCGATAGAAAAGTGACAGCTAGGGCCAAGATTTTAGCCCTGACTGGTTTGATAATGTGTTGGTCAAGCCACATAAACGCAGACGTTGGCAATCTTATTTGGCAAGAAAATTTTGATAGTTTAAATCCAGAAGCATGGAACATTGATGTTGGCGATGGTTGTGATCAGGGATTGTGCGGATGGGGAAATCAAGAACTCCAATGGTACGCTGAAAACAATGTATCGATTCAGGAGATTCCCGGTGAACCGGGTAACAATGCTTTAGTCCTCGAGGCCAGAGACGAATCAATCGGCGGCAAAGCCTTTACTTCCGGCAAAGTTCAAAGTGAAAATAAAATTGCTGTTCAATACGGCATGATCGAAGTCAGAATGCAAATACCGGATGTTGGTGTTGGTTTATGGCCTGCAGCCTGGATGCTGGGCACCAGTACTGCTAATTGGCCTTCAAAAGGCGAAATCGACATGATGGAAATGGGCCAATCCGCTGTTGCTCGTGCCGATGCCGGTTTCCCTGACGCGCCTATTAATAATTACACAGGTTCTAATTTAATTTTTTATACCGACGCGGCCTGTAGCGAGGGTAATCCAACTTGCGCCGCCAGTGTAGCGTGGCAGACGGACAACGCCCATGTGTCTGCCACTCCGCTAACTAATCGTTTTGTTACCTATCGTACCTACTGGACCGATTCAACCATTCGTTTCACTGTTGAAGATAACGGTACCGAATACGATATGTTTGATGCACCCTTTACTATTTCGGAAGAATCGAATGAATTTCAGGCACCTTTTTATCTATTATTAAATTTGGCGGTCGGCGGTAATTTCACTGACGCGCTAACTAACGGTCAAGTCACCGCGCCTCGGCCCGCCAAAATGTTGGTTGATTATATTCGCGTTTACCAGCTGGATGGACAAGGTCAGGTTTTCACTGGCAATGTCACCCCGCCGGAAACCGGAACTTTTGGCGTGTTCACTGATACCACCGCAACTACCAATAAGTTAGAAGCTGGGGTAAGTTCTGATATTTATCTGTGGAATCAAGACTCAACCAGTGAAGGTAACCTGGCGCCCTTCGAAGGCGACAACGTGATTGCCTGGAATTATACCGCACCTGGCCAATGGTTCGGTGGGGGTATTCAAACTCGACAAGCGCGCGACATGAGTAATTTCGTTGACGGAACGATGAGTTTCAGGATCAAGATCCCCGCTGATATCAGCTTTAAGATAGGTGTAGCAGATAATTTTACCAATGAAAATTGGTTAACCTTTCCAGCGTTTGAGACTACCTATGGTTTGGTTCGTAACGGAGAATGGGCCGAAGCGACTATTCCTGTGGCTGATTTGGCCGGTGAACTGATTGCCTTGCAATCGATAAAAAATCATTTCAATATTGCCAGTGTTGGCGGTTCGGAACCCACTTCCAGCTTCCAATTTGCGATTGATGACATCCTTTGGCAAGGAGGCGGCGGGCCCATCCCCGTTGATAGCGATGGCGACGGTGTCAACGACGATATCGATGCCTGTCCGGGCACTCCTGTAGGAACCGTGGTTGATTCGGTCGGTTGTGCATTAGTACAAGATAGCGACGGCGATGGAGTGGATGATACTAGCGATCTTTGCCCAGGAACGCCGGCAGGTGTTGTGGTCGATAATGATGGTTGTGCAGTCCTGATCGCCGATGATCTGCTCATTGAAGCAGAAAATTACGACAATTATTTTGATACCAGCGCCGGTAATAATGGTGGTGCTTTTCGTACTGATGACGTCGATATTGAAGTTACTACGGATATTGGTGGCGGCTATAATATAGGCTGGACTGCTGCCGGCGAGTGGCTGGAATACAATCTGACTTTAGGCGCTGGCAGCTATGATGTGAGTACCCGAGTTGCATCCGATGTGGGCGGCGCCAGTTATTCTATTTCTGTTGATGGCAATTTAATTGGCAGTGATAACGTCTCTAATACAGGCGGCTGGCAAACATTCGAAACCCACAATGTGAATCAAGTCACGTTAACCGAAGGATTACACACCCTAAGGATCGATATTGGTGGCGGCGAATTTAACCTGAACTGGATCAACTTGGTTTCTATCCTGGAGGTTGACAGTGATAATGACGGGGTAACCGACGACATCGATCAATGCGCGGATACACCTGTAGGAACAGTTGTTGATGCGGTTGGCTGTCCGGTTCCTTTAGATTCCGATAGTGATGGGGTAACCGACGATATCGATCAATGTGCGGATACACCTGTAGGAACAGTTGTTGATGCGGTTGGCTGTCCCGTTGCCTTGGACTCCGATAGTGACGGGGTCAACGACGATATCGATCAGTGTGCCAATACTCCAGTCGGAACGGTTGTAGATGCGGTTGGCTGCCCCGTTCCCCTGGATTCAGATAGTGATGGGGTGAACGATGAGTTTGACCAGTGTGCCAATACACCTGCCGGTACGCCAGTCGACGCAGTTGGTTGCCCGGTAGAAACCAGTACCACAGGTCTCGATCAAATCAGTGATTCCAGCGTTACTTTTTATGTCAACAGCAATGCATGGGCCGATGTCCATTACACTGTAAACGCTGGCGGTCAACAAAATTTCCGAATGACAAATTCCGGCGGTCAAAATACTAAAACCATTAGTGGATTATCGTCTGGTGATGTCCTTGTTTATTGGTTCACCTATTTAAGTGATGAAGGTCCAGTCATAGATACTGCATTGGAAAGTTATACCATGCAAAATGTGGTTGTTGGGGACGAAGATGGTGACGGTGTTAATGATGATATCGATCAATGTTTGGGGACTCCGGTTGGGACAGCTGTAGACGCTGTTGGCTGTGCTATCCCAGTTGTAGGGGATGAAGATGGTGACGGTGTTAATGATGATATCGATCAATGTTTGGGTACAGCCGTTGGCACTATTGTCGATGAAGTCGGATGTCCAATCGTTGCCAGTACTACCGGGCTAGAGCAAGACAGTGACAGCAGTGTTACTTTTTTTGTCAATACAATCGCCTGGGCAGATGTGCATTACATCGTCAATAACGACAACCAACAGAATTTTCGTATGACCGTGTCTAATGGTCGAAACATTCAATCACTAACTGGTTTATCGGCGGGTGATGCGATTTCTTACTGGTTTACTTATTTAAGCGATGAAGGCCCTGTTATCGATACGGCTATGCAAATTCATACCATGGGTGCTGTCGTGGTTGGTGATGAAGACGGTGATGGCGTTACTGACGATATTGATCAATGTTCGGGCACACCTGCCGGTACACCGGTTGATGCGAACGGATGTCCTGTCTTAGTGGTTGGAGATGAGGACGGCGATGGCGTAAACGATGATCTTGATCAATGCCTGGGTACGCCTGCTGGGACGATGGTTGACGAATTCGGTTGTCCCGTTAGCGTCTCTGTAAATGAAGTTTCATCTGCCAACGATATTCTGATCGGCGGTATTGGTTCCGATAAAAACGGATTCACTCTGTATGTTTTTGATAACGATCTAGAGGTCAGCGATAGTAGTTGTAATGATGATTGCGCCACTAACTGGCCACCATTGTTAGTCACCGATGGGCTAGCGTCAGGGGTTGCCGGATTATCCACTATCACTCGCAATGATGGTTCATCTCAAGCGACCTACAATGGACGCCCGCTATATTTTTATGCGTCTGATATAGCTGCTGGTGATACCAATGGTCAGGGTCTTGGCAACCTTTGGTGGACGGTAGAGTATGGCGTGAGTACTGGCGATATTGTTCCGCTGTACGACGAAAGCACAGTGCTAGAACAAGCAATCGCATTTGACCGTGGTGATGCGCTGGTCACTCGTTTTGCAGATCGTGGCCGTGATCGTCATGCCAAAGAAGATCATTTCCAGGTATACGATCATTATTTATCACTCTATTGGAAACACCGAACCGCACGTTTCCAATTTGAAGATTATGTGGCTAAAGGTGGCACCACCATCGACGTTACTTTTATTTCCGAATGGAAACTGGGTGCCAGAGAATTTAGAGCCTGGTATCGCGGATTAGGTACCGTCGCCGAATACCATGGAAACTATCAATCGGATCCCGACTGGCCAGTTACTGAAGAAGGTCCGGGTACCTGGGACAACAACTTCAATAAAATTAGTGACCAAGGCATACAGTATAAATACACCACAAAAATTATCGAGTACAAAGGTTTAAATTGGACAGCTAGCGACCCATTAACTCCCCTTGCAATTGGCCAAAAAATGGAAATTGAAGTTAGCCAATTCCTTGATGGACAACCTGACGGGCGAGCCAACTATTACGGCACCACCTATCTTTATATTGTTGGTCAAGGCATGGTTCCTTGGAAAACTGTGGGAGACTTTGCAGATCCTTCTTCTGAACGGGAAGATTCCTATCCGATTGCCGAGGCTGGCTGGTTAGGTGGTACTACTACCTTACCTTACAACTATACCAATGAGCCTGATAATCACTTTATGCAAATGGCGACTAATTTGTCCCACCTAAACGGTCAACCTTTTGTGCTTGGTCGTCGGCTGTTTCACACAGATTTCGAGACAGGACTACATGATGAAAGTATTGAAAATGGTGCATTTGACGAAATGACCGGCAAGGCTGGAACCCACTTTGTAAGTGCCAGTTGTTCTGGGTGTCATGAACGCAATGGTCGAGCCGCGCCCGTAGCAGAAGGCGTTGCACTGGAAAAATGGGTATTTAAAGTCGGTGATGCCGATGGTAATCCCGATCCGAACATTGGACGAGTATTACAGCCAAACAATGTGGGCATCGACAATGCTACTGCCGGTGAAGGCAGTGTATCTATCGCATCTTGGACGGAATCAAATGGTCTGCGTTCTCCTAACTATCAATTTGAACGAAATACACCAGCCACATTTTCGGCGCGTATCGCACCGCAATTGGTTGGATTAGGATTATTAGAAGCTGTTTCAGAAGCCACTATACTGGCCCTGGAAGATGTTGACGATGCCAACAGTGATGGTATATCCGGCAAGGCGCAGCGCGCTATTGATCCAGTCACCGGTGAAATTCGTCTTGGCCGTTTTGGTTGGAAAGCAAGCACCACCAGTGTTAAACACCAGATTGCTGGCGCGTTAAATACCGATATGGGAGTCATGACATCGGTATTACCATCTCCAGACTGCGGTTCAAGCCAGACCACTTGTGACAATACTGGGGTCGAACTCACTGATGAGCATCTCGATAACTTAGTGAAATATACCGCGTTATTAGGTGTTCGTGCACAGCGTGATTTGGATGATCTGCAAGTACAACAAGGCCAGCTACTTTTCTCCAGCATCGGTTGCGACGGTTGTCATACAGAAACTTTGCAAACCAGCGCTTTCCACCCATTGGCTGAACTAAGAAATCAAACTATACACCCATATACGGATTTGTTAGTGCACGACATGGGTGCCGGTTTGGCCGACTCTTTAGGTGAAGGACAGGCAACTGGCGCCGAATGGCGAACAACACCGTTATGGGGATTAGGTTTATCTGCTTGCGTAACCGGTGGAGTTATCAATCTGGTGGGAGGACAAGGCAATGAAGTCTGCGACCCTGTACATAGTTATTTACATGATGGACGTGCTCGCAGCATCGATGAAGCTATTTTATGGCATGGTGGTGAGTCAGAAAATGCAAAGAATAACTATCAGAGTTTATCGGCCAACGATAAAAATGCGCTTTTGAGTTTCCTAAATTCTTTGTAATTTAACCTCAGCTCTGGTTAAGAATAGCCAGAAAAAGCTTAATATTTAGACAAGGAGGATTAGAGTTAAAACCAGGCCTGTGCGGCTATTTTAGTGGATATCAAGATGAGTTTGCGTGGTAATAGCTTGCTATTAGTAGCAAACTCAACGCAGAAAGCCGCTAAAATAGTTGCGCTGGATGGTTGTGTTTATCCCGAATTGAGGTTAATTTACCTTAGCTTTGGATAGCCAATATTCGTCATATTTTCAAGCGTTCGCCGGGGTCGCCCATTAACCAAAGCCTAATAGTAAGTTATTTCAATTTCTTCGAATAATTTTCTAACTTTTCTATATATTGACTCAAATTCTCATGATTTGACTTTTTAGCAATATAAATAGCTTTATTTATATTTTCAATAGCAGATGTAGTGTAGCCTGACGCAAATTGTGCATCCGCCATCGAACGGAAGGCATAGTGTGAGTTCGGGTAATATATTAATCTTATTTTGCAAACCTCCAAGGCTTTCTCAAACATGTTTTTACGAACGAAATAATTGGTTAATTGGTAAAAGGTTGATTCTTTGACAATCACATCAAATCGATATTCTTCTGACTGTTGACTAATAAATTTTTCTATATAACCAGCATCCTTTTCTACCTCATATTTGTCTATCCTCCACCCTCCAAAAAGTAAGCGATATACTTCGAGTTGTCCTTTCAAAGGAGTCGTTCCGTGAGTTTCTTTAGGATAAATCGCGCTATGAAATGCAAGCTTTGGCCCGCCATTTTTTTCAAAAGAAGCTTTCGTCTTTAGAAACATCGGTTGGGCCTTTCTTTTTTCGTTGCCCATATTCATATAGAAAAAAGCATTGACGTTTTGGTTCTTTTTCAAGCTTTGTTCTAACCGGATTAGATGCTCACCATCATTCCAGGAAAAACTCCCGCTAAAAACAAAATAAGC
>CAZOBX010000229.1:0-9798 GCA_964578045.1 uncultured Kangiella sp.
GATGAAAACGCTGTAGGTACTTTTGCGCGAATTGATGATGATAAAGCGCTAACCGATAATCAAATCAAAATGCAATTTAGAATTCGACATGCAAGAATCCGTTTGGCAACTCATGCGTTCTTTTTTGAAGAGGGAACGGCCTCCGAATATGAAAAGGCTCGATATGGAGAGTTTAGAGTCGACTCAAGCGGAGAATTATTACTCAATAATTTGAGAGATGAATCATTTGAAGTTCTAGGTTTTAATCGGCCAAGTAATTAAATTCTATTTGGAATCGATTAGATATTTATGAACAACCAGAATAAAAAGAAAAATTTTACCTTTTCCGGTTTGATCGGACTTTGGTCAATAACTGTAGGTTTACTCACGGTTATAACTATAGACACCTTTGATATCCGACAATTAGAATTATTAACTCACTTTAAGTTTCAATATCTAATTGCATCGGCGATTTTCTTTGGCATATATCTTTGGGCAAGGCAATATAGATTGTCTATTATTATGGGGCTCTGCACAGCAATAAATGGATCTTACGTAGTGCCATGGTATTTCTCAGTAGAAACAACTCTATACGGGGCCGAAAAGACTGATAATAGAAAGATTAAGCTTTTTCACCTTAATTTACTCAGCTCAAACGAACAATATTCAAAATTCTTGGAGCTGATAGAAAAGGAACAACCAGATATCATTATCGTTCAGGAAGTTAGCTATGCCTGGAATACCCAACTAGAGAAATTGACTAGCAGCTATCCAAATTACAAATTAATCCCCAGGCATGATAACTTCGGAATTGGAATTTTGAGTAAAATAAACTTGATGACCATTCAGGAAAGAGATTGGGGTAATGCAGGCCTTCCGGGGCTACTGGCTAGCTTTGAAATTGACGGTTCAGAAATACGATTAGCGACTTTGCACCCTTTACCGCCCGTGAACCGAATATATTATGAACAAAGAAATAAATCACTAAAATCAGTATTGGATGAATTAAACGGTTTTACAGTACCAACATTATTAGTCGGCGACCTTAATATTTCAATGTGGTCACCTGACTACAAGATTCTGCACCGAGACAACAAGCTATTTAGCGCCAGAAAAGGATTTGGCATCAATCCTACCTGGCCAGCAGATCTTGGTTCGTTAGGAATACCGATAGATCATGTATTGGTATCCAAGCAATTCGTTGTTGATGATTTCTACACAGGACCGAACATTGGGTCAGATCATTTACCGGTGATTGCAATGTTGAGGTTAAGTACCAGATAATCAAAATCCCAGTGTTTGATACCAGAAAACTATTGGATCTGAACTAACTTAAATCCCTCTTTCCTTAACAATTCCACGATACCATTTTCACCAATAATATGCCCGGCACCAACCACCACAAACAGTGATTTATTAGCTTTAATATACTCTGAGATCTGATTTGCCATGTTGATATTGCGATCATCAAATAATGCTTTATACATCGCCTTCGCGCCAGACTGTTCAAAGTCAGCTTGAAACATTGTTAACATTGCATCGTCATCACCTGATTTCCATGCATCAAACAATCCAACAAAATCCTCCTTGGTCATTTGCAAACTTTGTAATAACATTGATTCTTGCTGCTGTTGATCAAAGCCACCCAATAATTTAAATTGAGATTCGGCGGTTTCCAGACTAATCACATTTCTGTTAGATTGATGAGCTTTGGCTAAGAAATGTTTGTCGATCCCTAAGTCATCCCGATAACCCAATTGTTGCATACTCATCAACGACAATTTCACGCTTAAAAACCAGGCCTGGTAAGTTGAAAATTGCTGACACGGAAGCGATTTTTTTAAACAGGCTTGTTTGTACAATGCTAACCCCTCTGGGCTTAATCTTTTTTCCAATGGAACCGTAGCATCAAAACCGTATTTTTGAATTAGAGGGAGTATTTTAGCTCCATCTTCCGGCTTTAAATCGATTTCAACCATTAGATGATCGGTACTTGTATAAGCCTTATAAACAGCCTCGGACAAAGGATACATATCATCCGAACCGAGATGAATTGAACCAAACAAATAACTGATATTGCCATCTTTTTCAACCTGCCATAAATCCGGTTGTCCATTGTCGGAAAGCAGGTGGGTTGTTGATAACAACAAAATATTGATGATTAAGTATTTAAAAGGCGATAGACTCATGTTGATCTCTTTTGTTAAATTTCAATTTAACCCAACTGTATTGATTTATAGTTTAACTCAAAGGCCGGTTATTCCAATCGAAGATAGTAATTTTTTTGTTAAATCACCGGTGCTATCTAAAAGTGAAGGTTCAAATGAATATTGAAATTTTTGAAGCTGACTATCATGATCCCCGTCAGGCGAGCGATCTTAGCTATCTTCTAGATAGCTACGCCACAGACACTATGGGTGGCGGCAAAGCCCTAAGTGATGAAGTAAAAAACAAACTAGCTACAGAACTATCCAAGCTACCCAATGCATTAAGCATTCTTTGTTATGTAGATGATAAACCTGCTGGACTGGCTAATTGTTTTATTGGTTATTCAACTTTTAAGTGTAAACCGCTGCTTTATATTCATGACCTGGTGGTCCTTTCTGATTTTCGAGGCTTGGGACTAAGCCAAAAAATGCTTCAACAACTCGAAAAGATTGGCAAAAAGAAAGACTGCTGCAAATTAACTCTGGAAGTGCTTGAGGGAAACATCGTTGCACAAAATGCTTACCGGAAATTTGGTTTTTCCGACTATGAACTGGGTCCTGAATTAGGTAAGGCATTGTTTTGGGAAAAAGATCTTTAATTTGGGATTAGGAATATAAGCGCCAATGGAAAGAACCCGTCATTCCCTACACGTTATGCCTTGTTCAACATTCCTAGCTGAGCACTATATACCTCATCAATCTTGAAATGTATAATTCAGCCTTTATGCTTTCGAACACAGTTAATTATTTGATATGAAAAAGAACACCACTGCCCTGATCATTCTTGATGGTTGGGGATACAGCGAATCACCTGACTCAAATGCCATTATGGCGGCCAATACGCCCACCTGGGATAATCTATGGCAAAATTATCCTCACACCCTCATATCCGGCTCTGGCACCGATGTCGGCCTACCGGATCAGCAAATGGGTAATTCTGAAGTCGGTCATCTTAACTTAGGCTCAGGCCGAGTGGTCTATCAGGACTTTAGTCGTATCAGTAAAGCCATCGAAGACGGCGAGTTTCAACAAAATCAAGTCATTTGCGCTGCTATCAATCAAGCCGCCGAAAATCGAAAAGCGCTGCATATTATGGGATTGCTTTCGGATGGGGGCGTGCATAGTCACATTGACCATATCAAAACCGTGATGCAACTAGCCAAGGAAAAAGGGGTAGAAGCAGTTTATTTGCACGCTTTTCTCGATGGCCGAGATACGCCACCAAGAAGTGCACAACACTATATTGATCAAATTGACCAATTAGGTGCTGGTCGAATCGCCAGCATAAGCGGTCGATATTACGCCATGGATAGAGATCATCGTTGGGATCGAGTTGCACTGGCCTATAAAATGCTCACTCAGTCCGTCACCGAATATCATTGCCAAAATGCAACCGATGGATTAAATGCGGCGTATCAACGGGATGAAAACGATGAATTTGTCAAACCCACATTGATTGGCGATAAAGTCAGAATCGAAGCAGGTGACTCGGTGATATTTATGAATTATCGCGCTGACCGAGCGCGCGAAATCACCCGAGCGTTTGTAGATCAAGATTTCGACGGATTCGACAGAGGCACAAAAATAGACCTCGCTGACTTTGTGATGCTGACTCAGTATGCCGATTCGATTAAAGCCAACTGCGCCTATGGCCCAGTGCATTTACCAAAAGTTTTAGGTGAACATTTACAAGATTTGGGTAAGACTCAACTTAGGATTGCCGAAACAGAAAAATATGCTCATGTCACTTTTTTCTTTAGCGGCGGTATTGAAAAACCATTTAAAGGTGAAGATCGCGAACTGATCCCGTCTCCGCAGGTAGCCACTTACGACTTGCAACCAGAAATGAATGCACCACTGTTAACGGATAAATTTGTTGCCGCGATTGAAAGTGGAAAATACGATTTTATTATCTGCAACTTTGCCAATCCAGATATGGTCGGGCACACGGGAAAATTTGATGCAACAGTAAAAGCCATTGAAGCACTAGATGGCTGTTTAGCCCGTATTGTAAAAGCATTACAAGAAAATGGTGGCGAAGCCATGATCACCGCCGACCATGGCAATGCGGAAAAAATGACGGATCATCAAACCGGTCAACCACATACCGCGCATACCAATTATCTGGTACCATTTATTTATGTCGGTAGAAACGCAAAAGTCACCACTGATAAAGGTGTTTTATCGGACGTTGCGCCGAGTTTATTGTCGATTGCGGGCTTACCGATCCCAAAAGAAATGACCGGAAAACCGTTAATGGAGATTATTGAATAAAATCCTCCTATTTATCGATTTAACAATTAATGATATTATCGCTTTTAAGTTCACATCTATTATTATAATTAAAAGAACCCTCTCCCCAGCCCTCTCCCGGAAGGAGAGGGCTGCCTCCTACAGGACGTAGGTACCAAGAGTAGGTGCTTTGGCAATGAGCGTGAGCAGGATGCGGTTGTTAGGAATTCCTACATGGATGTAGGCCACTAGAGCAATGCATATGTCCAGGGATGGACGGTAGTAGAACAACGCAGGAGCAGTTGTCGAGGAGCAATTGCCGTAGAGGTCCGAAATTCCGAATACTCCAATAATCTTAAAGGTAAAAATTCATATTCACTATTTACGGAGATTGCCGCGCTACGCTCGCAATAAAATGCCAGATTTGAGAAAACTTTTAACCTTAGTCTTTTTATGCTTCTTTTCAGTTGTCGGTCTTGCCGACTCTGAGCAATCTAACGAAGAAAAAGAAGCTGCTAAACAAGAATTACAACAGCTAAAGAGTGAAATAAAGAATCTTCAGACGAGCCTGTCGAAAAAGAGAAAACAACAATCTTCTGCACTCAAGAAACTTCGAAGTTCCGAAAAGAAAATCGCCACCGCTTCAAAAATATTGCGCTCTACGATCCGTCAACTTAATAAAAAAGAAAAAGAACTAAAAAAATTACATAAGAAACAGACAACACTGGAAGTTGACAAGAAAGTTCAAAAAAAGGTACTTGCCGAACAATTGCGTTCCGCTTATATCAATGGCAAACAAGAATACTTAAAACTACTACTTAACCAACAAGATCCGGATGCATTGGGCCGCATGTTGGTTTATTACGATTATATGAACAAGGCTCGCAGTAAACAAGTTAAACAACTTCAAGTCACCCTAAGCGAACTGAAGAATATTGATTTGGCCATCCAGAAAGAAATTCGCAAGTTAAAGATCTTACGTCAATCAAAAGAAAACGAAACCAAACAGTTAAAGAAACTTAAACAAAAACGTAAAAAACTGGTTGATGCACTCGGACAAGAAATTGCGAGCAAAAGTGATGAACTGACAGAACTGGAAATCAACGCCCAGGAGCTTCAGCAATTAATCGACTCGGTTAGAGAAACCATTGAACATATGGATTTTACTCAGCCTTTAGAGGGACTCAAGAAATTAAAAGGAAGACTAAGCTGGCCTTCCCGCGGTAAACAAATTAAACGGTATGGTTCGATCAATCAAGGGCAGCGAAGTAGCGGCGTATTAATCGCCGGCAAAGAAGGCAACGATATCAACGCCATTCATCACGGTAGAGTTGTTTATTCAGACTGGTTAAGAGGATTTGGACTGCTATTAATTATTGACCATGGAAAAGGTTATATGAGTTTATATGGCTATAATCAGGCACTTTACAAAGATGTTGGTGATTGGGTTGAGGCTAATGAGGCGATCGCAACGCTCGGACAAAGTGGCGGACAAAGGCAACCCGCACTTTATTTTGAGCTTCGTCATCAGGGTAAACCAGTCAATCCTAAAAAATGGTTTCGATAGGCCAGGCCGGCTTCTTTCACATACAACTCATTAAATTTTTGCTATTAACGGCTGGTTTTTCTTAAGTCTTTATATTCAAATGGATCAATATAAATATTTTTTGATGCCACTCCCGCTAAAAAAGCTTTCTGACGAGTTGTTTTTACCATTTTTGGATTACCGCACAAAAATAGCAATGTATCCTTGGTCGGATTCATCTCCTTTGTTGCCATTTCCGTTAATGCTATGTCGTTACAGCGACCAATATCAATTTTTGTTGAATTATCATCGATCTTCAACGTGGTTTCCTCGGAAAGGCATGGACGATAACAGAAATTAGAATAATTGTTCTCCAGCACAAGCAACCTCTCGTGCAAATAAAGTCCTTCGAATTTTCGAGCGCCATGGAAAAAAACAATGGAACCTTTATGCCCGGAACTAAGCGCATCTCGTAGAATGCCAATCAATGGGGCAGCACCGGTTCCCGTACCGATTAAAATTAATGGTGTATCGGTATTTGAGCAAACGTAAAAACATTGCCCTATTGGTCCTTGATAGTCGATGTTGTCCCCTACATTAAATTCATCAAAAATCCAATGGCTCATCACACCATTGACTTTTTTATGGATATGCAGTTCCAGCGACGCATCTTGCGAAGGAATGCTCGCGATTGAATAACTCCGAATGATACCATCTGGATTTTTTAGATTGATGAATTGGCCAGCATGGTAATATATTGAGCCAACCGGCTCTAATAATAAGCGACAAATATCATCACTAAAAAACTGTTTATCGACTAACCGAGCATGACTAAACAATAAATCAGCATCGATAAAACTGGCTTCATCTATCGACTCACATTTTTGCTGACACGCCAAGAAAAAATCCTGTTTGATGGCCGTTGGTCTTAAACCTCTTTGTGCGATTGACTCAAGCACACCGCCTAGCGATTTGAGCAAGCAAGACTGGCAGATACCATTCTTGCATGAATAGTCAATCGACACATGATGGCGCAACAAACAGTCTAGAACACTCTCTTTTTCAAAAGAGGTAAGTTCTTTTCCTGCAAAAATCACGATTTAACCGTTAGACGTTATAGACCCAGCACATCATCATGAGTACCGCCTGCTATCGTCATAACTTCTTCGACCAGCTCGGACGGGACCCCCAGCTCTTCTAAAGTCGCTTGAAGATGGCCAGCCACCGCGCCAAAATGCGCTTCATTGAGTCCTTTTTCCACTAAGGGCGCATGTGCTTTACGCATATCGGCCCCGGTATAGTCGTTCGGTCCACCAAATGCCATGGTCAAAAAGCTCTTTTGTTTGGCTATTTGTTTGTCCATATCGGTATCTTCAAAAAATTTTGATATAGAATCATCGATTAATACCTTACGATAAAAAATATCAACCGCCGCACCTACTGCCGTTTCCCCGCCTATGCGTGCATATAATGAATCACTCATCTCTTAGTCCTCTTAAGTTTCCTTGACGGATAAAGTGTAGTAGAGAAAAAAAACAATTATCAAATTATTTGCACTATTTTAGTGGGTATTTTTGAAAAACTCGTTTTGCCTTCCGCTAGCATTTAACGCAATGCGCAAGAAAGTAGCTAGCAACGCTTTTAAGCTGAAATATTCAGGGTTAAGATTCAATGCATGGATTTTTGGGTTTCCTGTTAATATGGTGATAGCATATGACTATTTTGGCTTATCTACTCCGATTGGTTCATAGTCCCCGTTAGGCAAGGTGCATTCCATGAAGAAAGATTTTTTTGCTCGAATTGGCCCTTTAATTTTGCTGGTTCTTTTTTCGCAGGGTTGTGGCGGCGGCAGTAGTAGCTCGCAGCCCCAACCTCCTGAAACCACAGGCCCAACCACTCCTCAAGAAGCAATTAATGATGCGGTTTCTCAAGGTATTGATGGCATCTTTGTTTATGTTGATCAGGCTAATAAGTCGCCATTATCGATTGCTGCAGGTATTCAAGATAGATCAACCCAGCAACCAGCCGATCCTGAAACGCTTTTTAAGATCGCGAGTATCAGTAAATTATTTATCGCGGTGAGTGCCGCCAAACTGGATTTTCAACAAACCATTAATTTAGACGATACGCTGATCTTCTGGCTACCCGAGATTGGCGCAAGAATCGAAAACGCCGATAGTATTACCATTCGGCTTCTTTTGCAGCACCGAAGTGGGGTACCTGATTTTGATAGTCAAACGGGTTTTAGTTGGCAAAATTCACATACTAATATCGATGACACTTTAGCATTTGCACTGGATTTAGACGCGGATTTTAGCCCTAACGAACGTTATGAATATTCGAATACTAATTATATTTTGGTCGCTAAAATCCTGGATAAAGCGCTCGGAATCAGTCATACAACTTTCATAAAGGACAATATCCTAATCCCGCTTGAACTGTTAGATACCTTTTCGCTGTATAGCGAGATTGATCCAACCAGGCTAGCGAAAGGCTATTGGGAAAATCAGGAAAGATCGCAACAAGAATATCTGATCCCGGGAGGATCAATGATTTCAACAGTAAAAGACACTGCGATTTTTTTACGTGCACTCAATAAAGGGGAGTTACTCAATAGCCAGGAACAGGCTATTTACGACTCAGTGTATTTTTTGGGTCATTCGGGTTGGCTTCCAGGGTTTCAAAGCATCGCGCAATACAATCAACAGATTGATGCAACGGTCATTCAGTTTATTAATACGACTGGTGGAAACAGTGAAGCCGTTGCCAGCGCTACTTATGAGGCTATCATCGACTCGCTGTAATAAACTGGTGGACGATTTAAGCAAGATGATGCCGAATAGCTAAGATGGGCGATCTCCGGTGACGCTGTGCTAACCCAACTCACATAGCCTCTGCTATAATCAGTTTATTCTCGTCAGTTAAGGCCGTTTTCCGTGCAATCCACCGATTTTTCATCATTACCGCTTAGCAAAGCATTAAACAGCAACCTATCCAGTCTTGGCTATAAACAAATGACGCCTATTCAGGCAGAAAGTTTACCGCTGATCCTGGCAGGTAAAGATGTAGTGGCACAGGGAAAAACCGGTTCCGGTAAAACCGCCGCTTTCGGTTTAGGTTTACTGCATAATTTAGAAGTCAAACGGTTTCGAGTCCAATCATTAATTTTATGTCCCACTAGAGAACTGGCTGACCAGGTAGCAAAAGAAATTCGCCGGTTAGCCCGTTCCATTCACAATATCAAAGTACTCACTCTTTGCGGTGGCGTACCGTTAGGTCCTCAAATCGGCTCTTTGGAGCATGGCGCGCATATCATCGTTGGTACTCCAGGACGTATCGAAGATCATCTTAATAGAGGTCGTTTAAATTTAGATCACCTTAATACTTTAGTACTTGATGAAGCGGATAGAATGCTAGAAATGGGGTTTCAATCGGCCCTTGATTTGATCTTTTCCCTTTGTCCAAAAAAACGCCAGACTTTATTGTTTAGCGCGACTTTTCCCGATCAAATAAAACCGATCACTAAGAATATTATGAATGACCCGAAATCTGTCAAAGTAGTATCCACCCATGACAGTAGTAGTATCAATCAGCATTTTTTTCAGATCGAAAATAATAATCAGCGTTTGACCGCTTTACGATTGTTATTGGCAAAATACCGACCCGGATCCAGCTTGGTATTTTGTACTACAAAAGTGGAGACCCAATCGGTTGCCGATCAACTGTCTGATTTTGGTTTTAGCTGTATGGCATTACACGGAGATTTAGAACAAAAAGATCGCGACCGCACTTTAGTGATGTTTGCCAATAAAAGTGTGTCCATTTTGGTTGCCACTGACGTAGCCGCCCGCGGTC
>CAZOBX010000230.1:0-9558 GCA_964578045.1 uncultured Kangiella sp.
GCTCTATCAAGTAGATCGCTAATTGCTCTGGAAATTCCAGCGATACGTTTTATGTAAGCTTTCATGTCCAACTCGTTATCGACTTTGTGAAAATTGATCAGAAATTGTGCTGCAAAAGATTGCATGCCCTGCATTTGAGTAAAAACATAGCCATTGCGAGTAAACTTTTGCCCTTCTAAGGCCTGTTCATATTGATACACCCAAATATCGTAGGATGTTTTTGTCTCCTGGTTAAGTTTTTCATAATCAAACATTAATTTTAGTTCAGCGACACTTTCACCTTGCCATTTTAGCTGGCGTTTTTCTTCCGCTTCGGTTAGCTCATCAATTTGATCATATTTTTCTTTTCGCCCCAAAAATGTCAGCCCGATAGGGCTCATTTGCAACTGCTCCTCGTACTTAATCTCAAACCATTGGTTTAAACGTTCACTTTCAGTTTGAACCGTTTTTTCATGTTGTACCTGCGGGTCTGCCAAGGGAGTATTTGTAGTTACATTTTCTTGCTGGCTCTCAGAGGTATCCGGTTGGCAGGCTGTTAACAGCGCGATAGTGAATCCGACCGCTACTAATTTATTCATTAGGTGTAACTCCCATGTTGTTTAATATCTATTTTGCTAGGTTTTTATTAAAGTTCAATTTCTTTAGACTAACATGACTTGAGTAAGAATCGATATCATAAATAAGATAATAGCAAAATGCCTAGACTTGCCCATACAGCTCTATTCCGGCTCGAAAAACGTCAATAGAATGAGCCAAATTCAATATTAATACTTACAGCTACCTTACCATTTGGTAACCTATTCAAAATGTAGCTTACAAACAACCCAACTACGTCTATTATTAATTGGAAATTGAATTAACAGCTATGCAGCAAACCCATGAAAATACTACTAATTGAGGACGATACCACTATTGCAGATTTCATCGTCAAAGGGATGAAACAAGCGGGATTCACTATCGACCATGCAGTAGACGGACTGGATGGCCTACACATGGCCTTGTCCAATAGTTACGATGTCGGCATTTTTGACATTATGTTACCGGGTCTAAACGGACTTGAAATCATTAAGAAATTACGCCATGAGAACCTGGAAATTCCGATTATCATTCTTAGTGCCAAACGCTCGATTGATGATCGGGTCAATGGGTTAAAAAATGGTGGCGATGACTATCTGACTAAACCATTTTCCTTTAGTGAGTTACTTGCGCGTGTTTATGCACTTATTCGCCGTTCCCATCAGGAAGTCCAGTCAACCACCCTGAACACCGGCGAGTTAACAATTGATCTTCTTTCTCGAACCACCATTCGAAATGAAAAGAAAATTGACCTTCAACCAAAAGAATTCGCGTTGCTAGAATATTTAATGCGAAATGCCGGTCATGTGGTGTCTAAAACCATGATCATGGAGCGTGTTTGGGATTACAATTTTGATCCAGCGACTAATGTGGTTGAAGCAAGGATCAGCAAATTAAGGGACAAGATCGATAAAGGTTTTGATAGTCCTCTAATTCATACTGTTCGAGGACTAGGATACGTATTAAGGCAAGCCGAATGATAAAATTCACTAGCCTATCAACCCGACTAACGCTCTGGTACAGCCTTAGTTTTTCTCTTTCCATTGCATTGGCTTTTGTCGCGCTATATTTATCCTTTGCAACCATATTGTTAGATCGAATGGACGAGGACCTGGTTGAAGATATCGAAGAATATCAACGAATTTTTGAAGAAGAAGGACTACCAGGTATTCAAGCGGAAATTACTAGAGAATCCTGGGAAGTAAATGAATCGGAACAGTCATTTGTCAGGTTACTAGATACTAAAGGTAAACAAATCTACTCAACAGATTTGTCGCATTGGCAAAATTTAACCACCGACCTTGACAAACTATCCCAATCAATTACTGAGCAACAACCAATATTGTATAACTTTAAAAATGACGGACAAGAATCCGAATCCCGTGGCATGTATGCACCGATGAATGAAACCTATATTTTGCATATCAGTGAATCGTTGGAAGACAATCACGAGCTAATGGAATTAATATTGATGGTTGTCATCGCATTGTTTTTGATTGCCCTACCGCTCTCTTCTTACATTGGTTGGCTAATGTCTCAAAAGTCGGTCAGTGGAATTAAAGCCATTAGTCGGACTGCTAAAGAAATCCAATACGGTATGATGGATAGACGTGTCTCCGGTGAAATGTGGGGCGATGAATTGGTGCAATTAGCCAATACATTCAATGCGATGCTGGATAGAATTCACGACCTTATCCATGATATGAGGGAACTAACAGATAATGTCGCACACGATTTACGCAGCCCGCTAACCCGAATCAGAATTATGGCGGAATCATCATTATCACACACTAGTTCCGAGCAAGAACATGAAGAATACGCCGCAAATATCATCGATGAATGCGATCGTTTAATGGAAATGATCAATACCACACTAGACTTAGCGGCAATAGAATCCGGTACAGCCAAACTGCACCAATCAAAAGTCAATCTAACTGAGCTTGTTAATGACGCCTGCGAGTTATTTCATCCATTAACCGAAGAGAAAAACATTCATTTGACCTTTAATCAACAATCTGATTATTTTGTTCGAGGCGACAAACAAAATTTACAGAGAATGATATCGAATCTGCTGGATAACGCAATAAAATACACCCGCCAAGAAGGATTTGTAAACCTTGATATCACCACAAACAGAAACAGTATCAATTTAATTATTGCCGATACCGGTATTGGTATCCCAAAGGCGGAACAGAAAAAAATATTTGACCGATTTTATCGTTGTGATCAAACCCGGCTAGAAAGAGGCTGTGGATTAGGTTTGAGTTTTGCCAGAGCGGTGGCAAGATCTCATGGCGGGGATATTAGCCTGAATAGTGAGTTCGAAAAAGGCAGTAGCTTTCGAGTTTCATTAAGTTGTTTTGTTCCCATGATAGTCCGCTAAAAATGCAATTTTACTTTTACAAAAACATTCTCATTATCATCACGGTCAACCCCTTTATTGAGCAAAGACAAAGTACTAAGCCCCAATTCTTCTCGCTCATATTCACCGCCTCGACTATAAACAATATATAACTCTGACAACGCGCTTATTTCATATCGATATCTCACTTGAGCGGCAAATTCACTCAAAACAAAACTATCAGGAGGCTCATCGTTTAAATTGAGATTACCGAAAACATCGGCCTCGAACTCATTGATGGCAACCGCGTCCAGAGCGACTGATTCCACTTTGAGTCTTAATTCATGCCTTTCAGCAAAAACCGCGTTTAAGTTAAAGGCGACGGTAAATTCCTTCCTTTTGAACTCTTCTAGTACATTTTCTTCATCCCAAATCACCCAACTTTTATTCTTTTTCCACTCAAGCCCCATTGAAATCCCGATATTTTCTGTGACTTGAAAAGACGGTTCGAATTCGTATTCTCTTAGCTCTCCTTTTAAAAAGTCCTTACCTGTGACGTAGCTAATCTTATATCGAAAGCGATTATTCTGTGGTGAGAAATAGGCAACACCTATGTCATAAGAGACAGGAAATAAGACCGGATTGTTTCCACGGGTAATAAGATCATCGATGCCCGATTGTTTTTGTTGAAATTCAACTTCAATCCCGTTGGTCGATTCGAAAGTTGTTATTAATTCTGTTTCAAATTGGGAAGGTAAGTTCTGATTTTGATAATTGTCGTTACTTTCAAAGGACCAAGACCACTCAATATCTCTGACCATAGAATCTGCCACTCCAAATTCAAAATCAGTCCACAGGTAACTACCTTCATAGCGCCATCGTTGACGATTAACTTGTTCGATAAAGCCAAAATCAGACACATCCAAAAGCTGACCAAAATCAAAATAGGTCAATTCATGACTTGTTTCATCAAAGGGTTCCCATTCAGCGCTAATCCACCATGCAGTGTCAGTTTGATTGGTCGCACTTTCAGGTTCGATCGGATTGATTTTTATTGTTGTTTCAAAATACTGACCGGACAAACTTAATTCATCAATTGGATCGGCTTGAAAATCGATGACTGACACGTCTGACCGCCGATTGAGCTGAGGCCTTTCTGTTCGTGTTTTTAGAAAACCAATTTTGAAATCCTCATGCTTGTATCGCAATCTCGCTGCGAAATAGTCTCTACCTAAAACCTGGTTTGTATCGTCTTCAAATGCAGACAGAAAGCCAAAATCAAACATTTCTCCGATATTACTATACCTGACCGCCCCAATGATGTCTGAAGCTGGCGTTTCCTCTGTATCCGGTTCACCCCCTATTCTTGGCGTATGTACCAAGCGTAAAGAGGCAGGTCCCTGTAAATCAAACAGATCATGATTTTCACGAAAAAATGGTCGTTTTTCTGAAAAGAAAGTTTCAACCGCACCAAAATTAACCACTAGATCATCGGATTCTACTTGACCAAAATCCGGATTAAGTGTCAGGTTAATTTGTTGAGAAGCAGTCGGTTTCCAAAAAACGTCGATTCCCAATCTTTGTTTGTGGCCGCCCGATTCCAGATCTTGGCTATATGCCAGATAAGGAAAAATATCGATTTTGGAAGTCGCTTTATAGATCAGTTCAACCGGATGAAACTTTCGCATAAAGGTTTTTTGTTGCCGATCAATCGCAGGAAAGGAGAAGCGTTGATTTTTGCCTTGATGCCAACGAGAAAAATAAAGATTAACTTTTCGTGTGCTAGTCTCAACAGCAGTCATTGTGACAATAGACCAGGGAATGAATATCTCTGAGCTCCAAAATTCATCGTCCACTTCAACCGCATGTTGCCAATCACCATCCCAATCAACGGACTCGCGATTCTCATCATTCCAGATAGAATCCTGAACAGCACCGGTACGGCTGACTTTAAATCCAAAAGCTCTAGCCGACTGACCATCAAAATCGATAATTAGCTCGTTGTAGTCGGTATCAATATCTGCATCCCTTAGGGTATTGGAAACAATACTCTCGTTATTATTTTGATGATTAATAAATCCAACATAAATGCCTTTGGCGTCAGAAACGATTTTGACTTCCGTTTTGTTGCCGGGAAGATCGAAAGTTAACGGAGAGGTGACCTTAAAGTCGCCAATTGAGATGGCTTGTTGCCAGATTGTTTCATCTATTTCACCATCAATTTCAATTTCCTCCGAGCAGGCGTCACTAACAGAGAATATGATAGTAATAACAAAAATACCAAAGAGACGTGCTCTATTCATAGACACTACCATTTTATTATTTCAGTCAATTTTGTGGGCAGGGATTAACACTTTAGATCCCAAGATACTTTATAAATCAGATAACTCGAGAAGCGCAATCAATCTTACCAAATGGTAATATTTTAACAAGCCTGTCGTAAGCATAGCATAATATGATATTTATAAAAATCACCAAGGATACCCCTCATGCTAGAGAATATAAATGTTCAAACCATGGCAGAAAACCCAAGTCTTTTAACTCTGATTTTTGTCATTCTATTATCCTTCCTGTTATCGACACTTCTCGCATTTGTTTATCAAAAAACCTACCGTGGATTATCCTATTCAAGAAATTATGTTCAATCAGTCGTACTCATTTCGATCATTGCCGCAGTAATTATCCAGGCCATCGGTGATAGCCTTGCTCGTGGCTTAGGTATTATGGCCGCAATGGCCATCATTCGCTTTCGGACTAATTTTAAAGATCCAAGAGATACACTATTTTTGTTTGCATCGCTTGCTGCAGGTATTTCTTGTGGTGCGTTTTCATTTGCTACTGCGATCATCGGCACGATAAGCTTTTCCATAGTCGCTCTAATTTTATTTTACTCTCCATTGGGACCAGATAAGTATTTTGATGGTATGCTCAGATTTAATATGCCGACGGAACATCAACAAACGATAGAATTTCAATCGATTATGAAACAGTTTTGTGCCGCATTTTCATTGATAACCATTAGAGAACTGGAACAAGGACATCGTATGGACTATGCCTATCATATAAAAATGCGCCGAGGAAAAACCAGCGAACAATTGCTGTTCAATCTTAAAAAACTGAACGATTTACAACAAATTAATCTTATGATGCAAGAAGCCACGGTGGACCTATGAAGAATAGCTATAACATAGAGCCAAAGTCAGACCTGCCTGATTCCGAGCATAGCACTACCAAGGTGACGTTATTACCTAGAGCCAATCATACCTCTAGCGTAAGTCGGCTGGTTCAGAAATTGCTGCCTGGGGAAGTTCTGTCAAAAAGTAAAATACTGTTATTGGCCTGGCTGGTCGCATTAATTGCATTGTCACAAATACTTTCTGCGTTACAGTACCAATCCAGCCATTTTTTTGGCTTAGTAGATGGCCGGGAGCAGTCGGTCAGTTTTCAATATCCCGTGGAGATTGTTAGTTTGTCGGTAGTAGAGGGCGAACAAATCAGTGTTGGACGTCAAATTTTACAAGTGAAACGCCATGATCTGAATACTCAAACAGAAATCATTGCGACCGAAATCAGTGAAGTCAAATTGCAACATCAGGAGTACTTAGCAACCACCACCGCCAAAATAAAAAGCCTAAAATCCCAACAACTAGCAGAAAGCGCGGCGCTAGACAGAAAAATAAAACGCTTGGCAACCCGTTATCGACTCAATAAAGAATTAAGTAGCCAACTTATCAACCAAAAAACTGCCCCCAAAGGTCGTTCGAACGTACTTCTTGTGGAATTAAATTCACTAAAAGATTCCAGGCGACATACCTATAACCGCTACCAGGCAGAAATCGATAACTTAAAGTCACAGCTCGCATCAAATACAAGACCTGCTAATGCTAAGATTTCGAACCTGGAAAAACAACAATCAGAATTATTACGTCAACATTCAGCGCTTTCCGTTACCGCAAAGTTCGATGGTAATGTTGGCAGCATCCTGTTCAAAATCGGTGAGATGGTTAAACCATTTAAGTCGATTATGACGCTACACAGCAGCTCCCAGAATATTGTAAAAGGTTATATTCATGAATCTATTTTAAATGATGTCGCTATTGACCAAATTGTATGGGTCAAATCCTTCAGTAGCAACCAGTCAGAATTACTTGTAGAAGGCAAGGTAAAAAGTCTGGGTAAGAGAATTATCGCTTATCCGGATAGATTAAAACGAAGCCGTGACGTAGCAGCATTTGGTAGAGAAGTGATTATAGAACTGCAACATAAAAATCCGCTGCTATTGAGTGAAAAGGTGATTATTTTGTTGCAAGCTGAAGAGTCCCTATTTTCGCTTGATAGTTTTAAACGATTAGTTAGCCAATGGACAGTGTTTTCATCAGCTAAGGCAGACATACGAGAATATGACTCAAGTGTAGATACTGATGCTAGCTCGATCCACAAGCGCCGTAGCTTGAGCCCAATACTATCGCGAGTAGAAAGTCTAATCGACCGACAAATCGAGGCATCTGGCGTTATTCTAGACATTTCCAGCGGGAACTTTCTACTAATAAGCGACGAATCTGATATCAAACCGACCGTGGTCTATGAAATGAATCTTTCGGGAGCGATTATTGCGGTTCGCGAGTTAGAAAACTTAAACAAGATCGATGATATGGAAAGTATTAGCCAGGATAATCATCACGTTTATATTCTTGCTTCGTTATCGGCTGATAAATCCGGTCAATCCAAGAAAAAACGCGGAAAATTTGTAAAGCTGAAATCAACCGATAATGGATTTAGACTGGTTAAAGCAATCAATTTTAAACGGACATTGAACCGTCTAATCAAATCAGACGATACTTCTGGCGAATTACGTGAGTTGATATCGACTGCAATAAAAAATAAAACACTCGATATTGAAGCTCATGCTGTGGTCAACAACCAACTGTATATTGGTTTAAAAGAACCCGTCGACGATAATAGTAACAGTCTTATTCTTAAAGTTGACGATGTAAATTCGGTTTTCCAAAACAAAACGACCTCCATTAAGTTGTGGCATTCTCTCGATTTTTCATCAATTACACCCTCTCTAAGTTGGCGATTATCGGATTTTATATTCATAGATGACCGTGTGCTTTTGCTAACGGTGGGAAATAAAAAAAACCACCATTCAAGCGCTTTGTGGTCTTTTGATATTGCTGAGCAAAAATTAGAACTGAAAGAAATATTCCAGCATGCCAGAGCTGAAGGAATTTCTATGACAAGCAGACCCGGAAGTTTTATGATCGTTTTTGATGGCGGCGGCTACAAGCCCTCTCAATATTATTTGGTCGATGAAATATAGGAAGCTGACAATGAGCATCTTAACAGCGTTACCGCCGGTCATAGAACGACACGAACTCAAGTATACTATCCCCTTTGGTTATATCGAACCAATCAGTCGATTTGTTGAAATCTATTGCGAGCTCGATCATTATTCTTCGATTTCAGCGGATAATTTCTACCAAATTAATAGCCTGTATTTTGATACCCGTGGATTAGAATTCCTGCGCCAGCGGATTTATGGTAAAGACGGTCGATTTAATATTCGAGTTCGCTGTTACGGCAACCTCGGCGAAGCACCCTATTTTTTGGAGATTAAAAAGAAACAGGGATTTACCGGAAAAAAATATCGCTCGCTCGCCAGTAAAGACGAGTGGCCCGGAATATTGAATGACCCACTCTACAGGATCCCCAAGACTGATACAGGAATCGCTAGAAGCAATAAAGAGAATTTCTTACGCTTAGCCCTGTCCTACGACATTATTCCCCAGATTTTTACCCAATATAAACGAAAGGCCTATGTTTCCAGTGTCGATGAGTATGCAAGGGTAACCATGGATATTTGTATGAAATATCGAATACAAAACCATTATGATTTGAAACCTGATGATTCCATGGTCAGTTACGATAACGAAACAATTTACGCTAACAATACTCGAAGCGAGGCGACCGTTATTTTGGAGTTGAAATGTAATGTTGGCCAGGTTCCAACCTGGATGCTGGACTTAATCGCCTTGTTTGAACTAAAACAGCAAGGATTCTCCAAGTATCTGAATAGTTCTTTAGTTTCTCTTATAGACAATGGGGTCAATTATATGTCTGGTGATCTTTGTGGGAGTTATTGATTGGCTTTGCAAGCAACTAGCCGACAGTTGATGTTTATATTGTACGGCTCAAAAGTTCGAATAGCGGACCTTTAGTCCGCACCATTTCTTAACCTTTTTAAGTCAAAAGCGTTACGCACTAGGCGACCGCGATGACGGTATTCACCTTATTTCAGCCGCATTGTCTGCGCCAACATTCCTCAGATTGAATAACGGTCGTACGAGAATTTGAACCTTCTGAATTCTTGCTAAACTATATGCCCTTTGGCCAGCCTGTAAGCTCACAGTTTAGAGGGGATGAGAATAGCGATTAACGTTAATGCTGATTTATGCGCAAAGCCTGTCATTACTCTCCCGCCCGAGTGGCTACTAACGGGTTCATAAAACTCATGATGCATCGGATAAGGGCAAAAGGTGTCTGAGCGCAGCGAGTTCTTTTGCACCCGATGCAGCGCTATCGGCAAATTAGGAAAGTAAGGGAAGAGACGTTCTCATATCAAATGGTCAACTAGTTAG
>CAZOBX010000231.1:0-2719 GCA_964578045.1 uncultured Kangiella sp.
CATTCTATTTTTTGCGTCTGATGTTACGGGAGAAAATTGTGGGTACATTATTGGGATCAATATAAGCGCGATGACAAACCAGTTTCTTTTGAGATATTTAGGAACTTTGAACGACTCGTAGTGCATCCCAAAAATAACCCCTATGAAGAAGTATGGAAGGCTTCTGAAAAGATGAAAATCATAAGGAAAACCTTGAGTGCTGCCAGCCGGGCGGGGAAAATTTGTCAAATATAATAGTATAAGTGTCGTAAAAATTAGCACATAAATATATCCAGGCCTCGAAGCAGCCAGATACCAAAAACCCAAAAAAATAACGTAAAAATGTATTTCCGGAGCAATAGTCCATAGAACACTTTCACCATAAATAAATACTAAATGAGAAAGTAGCTTATTGATTTCTGATATTTCGTATAAGCCTTCATATCCAGCATATTGTGAAAAATAGGAAATAAACACTATTATTAAATATAATGGAAGAACTCTTCCGACCCTAGCAAGAACGTACCTCTCTATATTCTTCTTACTAAATTCTTTATCAAGATAGAGATAAGACATTAGAAACCCACTAATCAGGAAAAATAGCATTACGCCATACTGGCCTGCACGCCCACCTAAACTAGCACCTAACCAGCCGGTTGCATCACTAAAATGAGTGATTAGCACAATGAGCGCCGCCAATCCACGCAGCATATTTAGTTTTCTTATTTCCAATATGTATTCCGATTGTTTGTGATATTGCTTTTGCGTCTAACGCCGCCATAAACGGCTGCCGAAGCAACGCGTATGCAGTCCGGTGGAGGCCGCGCTTTTTTTGCGGCCGGAACGAAATTAATGGCATTGTTAAATTTTGATCCGTACATTATTGGGACCTTAATTTTAATTAAAATGCATGCATAGCTGCGACCATCAAGTTCAGCGACATCATTATGAAATCCATGACAAATATAAATAGCATTGTCCCCTTACCCTGCCATACCCCGCCTCCATTTCTATTCTGAATAGCAACTGGCACATTAAAGATAAACTGTGATCCATGCGCGACCGAAAATACAAACATTAAAATGGACCTTTGCTCGTCGCTTGGGAAAACATCGAGATTAGCTAGTAAGAGAATATTGCAGACAGCAAACGCGAAATTGAAACCACCAAGGAACCGACCTGACTCGGCAAGTATTTCAAATACCGGTGTATCCCTATGTTCTCTAGGCACCACAAGCTTTGCGAAAATCTTATTGCGAATTGAGAATACATTGAAACCCATTGCGAACCATAGGATATTTAGTACCAATATAATTTCTAGCATCGTGACTCTCTCTACAATTTACTTTGCACTGAATTAAACAAAAATTTAACGCCGTTAGTATGGGCCGTAGGCGAGCATGCTAAACCTTGTTATGAGCGATTTGCTTAACATAATCTCTTAGTCATTTTCACCTGAGTTTCCATGTCATAGACTTGCGGAATTATTTTAATTACTTTGTATCCTAGTTTTTGATAGAACTTGATTCCTTGTTGATTTATTTCTCTTGCCTGAACTTCAATTTTAAATATTCCAGCATTTAAAGCAACCTTCTCAAGCCAGCTGACTAGCTCCTGAGCGAGCCCAGTACCTTGATACTCTGGTATGACTGCTAATAAATCTAGATTTGCTGAATTTTCATAATAAGTCATGATACCAAATCCGACTAGAGTATCTCCTCGTTTCGATATGACAACGTTTTTAGATTCATGCTTAATTGCCTCCTTAACTCTTTTTTCGGAATATCTAATAGTACTTAATCCATATTCAATAAGCTTTTTCGAGATTAAAGAAATATCTCTAGCATCTGAATATTTGGCGAGGGAGATCTCAGTTACTTCCATGAAATGCTATTCCTCATGACGCCATCCACATTTGCAGACGGAAGTGGCGGCCGCTTTTTGGCCGACGCTTTTGGCTATCAACTGCTGGATTTTGTTAAGTGCGATGTTATTTTGAACATTCATATTTATACTATTCTTTTTGCAAAGTGAATGCCTGGTTTACCTAAACCTTCTTCATCTGGCATAACTCCTACGATGGAAAACCCCATTTTCAACCAAAAATTAATTGGATGACTTTTTGGAGCAGTAAGATTTTCTAAGGAAGTTGCAATGTCTCGATAAAGGTCTACCTTTGAGAAATTCGTGGAATTAGTTTCGTCGCTAGTACCTGCCCAAACAGATACTGCTCCATTGGATTTTGCTAAAAAGGTTATATCATCAACCAGCATCTTACCAAAACCCTTTCGTTGCTCTTTCGGCGAAACCGCAATCGGATGTATTTCCCAAACATTGTCATTCCAGATTGCACCTACCCATCCTAACACTGTACGATCATCATCTATAAGTACTCTACTGGATCTTTCTTTGGAAAAAGATTCATTTACTTCCTCCCTACGTGCTTTTGCATTAGGTAACCATTCGGGAGAAAACTCTTCAAAACAGTCATGTAGGATTACCAAAATCTGCTCTATAAGATCAGTATCAGAAATAGTGAGATCAACAATTTTCATAGTTCGTTTATTGAATATTTCTAAGCACTTAGACATAATGACTCCTACTAGAGCCCTCTTCATTAAAAGTGCTAGCCGCTTTTTGTTACATTGCTAGTCCATTGGCCAATTGCCATGTCTCGTTTAACCTGTACTATACTCTACTTTACTTTGTGATTTAATGATACCATTAATCGAGTTTCTGT
>CAZOBX010000231.1:2729-9546 GCA_964578045.1 uncultured Kangiella sp.
CTCCAGTTTCGTCGCGTTGAAATGAAAATTTGGCACCTATTACTTTTGCGAAGAACTTAGTTTCTGACTCAGCAAAAACGGAGAACTTTTCTTGGCCAGGCCCAGAGGCTAGTAAAGTCAAAACATTTGTTTCAAGCATGACTTCAATAGAGAAATCTGAGAAAGCATATTCGCCCCGTAATCCTCCAGAACCTTTGGTTCGACCATTATCCCATTGATCGTTTTCATATCTGGAATGTAATAACCTGCTATTTCATCAATAAACGTTTCTGGCGAAGCTCCCATAAGATTGGTGATTACCACAATTGACAGGTTATCTTTTGGATAAACAACCAATGCCGCGCGATTACCTCCAACGGAGGTCACCGCTGGGTGTTCCAGCCTATCGATTACCTGCCCCAAAGCATAACCGTTTAGCAATCGACTAAAACCCGCAGTCTGTCCGTTATTAAGCACTGCGGGTGACCATAAAGTTTCAAGACTAGATGATTTGTTAAAAAGTTGTCCTCTTTGCAACGCGATCAACCAGCTAGCAATCTCTTTAGCACTAGAACTCATACCGGCGGTGGCGCGAAGAAAGGGAGGGAATTCTGCGTATACGCTAGTAAATTCGCCTGTTATATCATAAGTATAACCGCGAGCCTGGTGCAGTATAACATCTTGAAAGTGTGCAAAACCGGCAGCTTCGGTTCTTTTCATTCCTACTTTATGCAGTTGATTCTGAGTAATAAATTCAACAAAAGGTTGACTACTAAAATGTAACGCCAAATTTTGCGGGTTTTAACAGGAGTGAAGCGACTGTTCAAAATCTGCAACAATGACTGGTTACATATCTTTGACTGAAAAACGGCTGGTAGTTGTCAAATTGGTCAATTTGTTCTGTTGAATATATTACTTTTCTTTACCGTTAGATTCAAGTGAAGTAACCCATTTTTCTACCTTCTGCACAACTAGATCAGGATTTTTTATCCAGATAAAATGATCTAATTTTGCTAGCTTCATTTCTTCAGGAGTAAGGTGCCAATGAGTAAGCTCCGCTTGATTCATTTTTTCGTATAAATTTTCAACAGCTTTTTGGGGAGCAAAATGATCACCTTCAAATGAAATTACAAGAAGAGGTTTTTTTACTTTGCCTAACAAGTCTTCAAAATGATAAGAGCTCCCTTTAAGTTCATAGCGTCCGGACCAAGCATTATGTGCCCAATCTTTGATTACTTGCTTAGCTTCTGTCCCACCAAAACCCAATTTTCTGCCTGGAAAGTATCCTAGCAATTCGGCTATTAATTTTGCCATTTGAGTTCCGAATAAAATTCCAAACTTTTTAGGAAAATTCCACCCCTGATAATATACTGAACATGAGGCCACAAGAATTAAGCCATCAACTTGAGAGGGGTTTGAACTCATATATAATGCACTTAATTGTCCTCCTAAGCTGTGTCCCAATAAAAATAGAGGACTATTAGGAAATTGCTTTTTCACTTCTGTTACGATAGCAGGCCAATCATAAATCAACATTTCATGGTAACCAAAATTGATGTTTCTGTTAACACGAACAGAGCTATGACCATTTCCTCGTAAATCAGCGGTAACCACGTTGAAACCATTTTCAAAAAGGTTTAAAGCCAATAATTCGTACTTGCGTGCTGAAACTCCCATTGCAGGCATGCAAAGAATTGTTGGAGACGAGCTGTTAGTCGCTTCGCTAAACACAGAAATTTTCGATTTTGTGCCATCTTCCATTATAATTGTTTTTTCGTTTTGTTCATTATTATGCATTGAACACCTTAAATTAACTATTGAGAAGGAAACAGAACGCTTGTCTGAGTTTCGCGAGTCTACGAGCGCGAACTCCTGACTCTGGTTATGTTTCTTAAAAATACACATTGATTATTGTTGGATATACATTAACTAATGTCAATACACTGGCTATCAAGCTAAAAGCGCCCAATCCTATACTTTGTCCCCACGTTCCAATTTCTTTTGAGTCAACTCGGTACTCTTTGAAAGCCATGACTATACAAAAAACAAAACACGCCAGAAATAGTAAACCAAATAATACGGTTGCAAAATTCCAAAGATGATACATCCGGTTCATAACTTCAAATTCATTTTATAGGGGTAACACCTTTAACGATTCATCATCTCGCTTATTTCAGGAAATCTAGTTCTTCACAAACATAACGCTGATTGAGTGCAACAAACGACGCTAAAATGACGGTTTTTACTACATTTACAGTTAATAATTAATTAAATCAACAGTTTACAGAAATGGTTTAAAACCTCAAGGAATATTAAGTGAGTCTAGACTCACTTAATATTCCAACTCAGCATGAGGTAAATTATATTTATCAATAACATATCCGATTTTCGAATCGTACTAACAGCTGCAAGTTGACAAATACTACTTGCGGAACTGCCCTATGCTATTGAAAAATATTCAAATGCGGGAAAAAGCCTCGTATGGCAATGGGTGTTTCCCGGTCTTCAGATAAGTGCAGATCCGAGAACACCAATTCAAAGAGGTCATTACGTTCACCCAACCGTATTCGCTATGCATGTCAAAAAAACAGTATAAGAAACAGGCATGTAACCGCTCATGTTTTCAGGCATAGTTTTGCGACACATTTGTTGGAATCTGGCGCTGACATTAGAACCGTCAGGAGCTGCTCGGTCATACCGATATTAGAACCACTCAGATATATACACATGCGTTCAACAAAAAATCCACTTGAACTTTAAGCCCACTCGATAAAATGTAAATATTGACTATTGAACGTCTGCTTTAGTTAAAGTCGGCGAATCGAAACATATTTTCTTGAACGGCAGAAATGGGTTGTGAGCCCTAATAGTAAATTTCTATCAGCCTCGGTTTGATATCTTCAAGTTCTATAAAAATTTAAATTTAAGTGGTTAGTTTTATATTAATTTAGCAAAACACTAAAGTTAACTATTTTTGAGCTGGCTACTTAAGCCGCACAACTAATGCTCTATTGTTCAGAAAGAGACGCTTGCTAATCGAGCCAATGTTTTAGGTCAAATCATAATTAATACCTATTTGAGGATGTGGTCCTGAAAAGAGGAGATTAAACCTCTATAAATCAGCGAAATCAGGCGAATCTTCTATTGGCATACAATTTGCTCTTCTATCTTGTCTTAAACATAAATGAACGTGGAATGATTTATGAAAAAAATGTTTTCAAATATTCGCATGGCTGGCTTGATCGCCAGTGGTTTAATCTTGACTGGGTTTAATCCAGTATTTGCGGAAGCAGAGTTAAGTAAAAAGCAAAAATCCCAAGTGATATCAAACTTTGCAGCAGCGTTAAAAGATAACTACGTATTAGTCAAAGAGGGGAAGCGAATCGGCGATGAATTAATCGCGCGAGATAATAATGGTATTTTCGACCAGAAGAATGACCGCAACGAATTTTCCCGAGAACTTAACCGTAATATACGAGAGCTCGCTAATGACTTGCATCTTCAAGTGCAATCTAACCAAGGTGAAAGCAGACGTGGGCCGGAAGGAAGTGGCCCTGCAGTTGAAGCCAGTATTCTTGATGGAAATATCGGACTACTGAGCGTTAATATTTTGATGGGAAGTGAACAAGATATACACAATAGCATGAACAAACTGGCAGACACCGACGGATTAATTATCGATGTCAGACAATGTCCCGGCGGTGAGTTCAATGTTGTCACCTCATTGGTAAGTCACTTCTTGCCGGAAGATGAAACCATAATTACCTATTATACTCGTGGACAAGAGCCAAATGTCAGTAAAAGCCATTTGCCAGATGGACAATCTCGCTATACCGGTAAGCCGGTATACGTGGTGACTTCTGCGTTTACCGGATCAGGTTGTGAAGAATTGAGTTTCGATTTGAAATACCATAATCTAGGTTTTGTGATTGGTGAAACCACTGCAGGTGCCGGGTTTGGGTTGTCTGGCGAGCCGGTTGACTTAAGTAATGACTTTGTTGCTTTTATACCGGATACCAATCCAGTACATCCTAAATATGAAGGTGGTTTTGAAAAAGTCGGTGTAACTCCAGATATTGAAGCTAGCAGTATTGTGGCGCTAGATAATGCCCATCAGTTAATTCTTTCTGAAATCTATCAGGCTAATCCAAACAACCAATCCGTCAGAAACGCCTTGCTAGAATCCAGTTTAAAAAGCGCAAAGCTTACTAAAACTTGGGCGGAAAATGCTAGAATTTATCGCGAATTTATTGGTCAATATGGCGATAATAAATCCCTGGTTCTAGAAGGCGGCGAGCTTAAACTAGGGGGCGTTGCAGGTATGATGCTTATACTAAATCCGGAAGAGCTCGATATGTTCGGTATTCAATTTACTCCAGGGCAAAAATTAAGAATCAACCGAGATAAAAAAGGTGAAGTAGAAAGCATTAGTATTTCAACACCGCATCAAGCGAGTTGGAACACTCATTTAAAACAGCCGGGCGCTTAATCAGTAAATAGTCGTAAACTAGAAAACACACCTTCCCCTTTTCGATTAAGGGAAGGTTGTGTTTAATCCTTCGAGGGTGATTTGTTTTTGCTGGCAATCCCCTTAAAAAGTGAAAGATTCGATTGGATGTAATCAACCTGTGGTTCGCCGGTTTTTCCATGGCAGTGAAACGCCTGTTCAATGAATTGTGCTTCTTTTGCGAGAACTTTTTCTAATACTTCATATTCAACAATATAAGCGATTAGAATACTAACTGCCGAGTAGAGCATGGCTAATATCAGGGTGAAACCGCCAAAGATTAAAAAAAACCAAACCTTTAATGTGGTGAAATCGTCTATTAGATAAAGTAAATAGAAGTTTTGAAGGAAACTATGAAAAGTTTAGCAGTGTTTATTTTAGTCATATTATTATCAAATTCGAACAAACTACTTGCCGATGTTTTGGCAGATGTATTGGGTAAACATCGTCAAACTCTCGGCAACATCGAAGCCTGGAAAACAGTCAAGAATCTTACCTACCACCTTGATATCAAAGAGCCAAAATTTAGCGTGAAAGGAACCTACCGTGTGACCCGAAATGGGAAGATGCGAATCGATATTTTTTCTGGCGGGCAGCATGTATTTACCGAAGCCTTCAATGGTCGAACGGGCTGGCAATGGAATCAGGGCGATCATAAACCCAAAATCATAAAAGGTAAGAAATCAGCCACACTTCGCCACGGCGTTGAATTACCGGGACGGATCCATACCTTGTTAGATATGCAAAACAATGGACATCAACTGGAATATATTGGAGAAGAAATATGGCAAGGAATACCGGCCCATTTGCTGCGTTTGGAACTAAAAGATGGCCATCAAAAATGGTATATTCTTAAGCAAAAAACAGGTCTAATTTTAGCCAACAGAGATACCCGAGCGTTCCACCCCGATATCGATAATACTGAAGTGTTGGTGGAAACCCGGCTCACTGATTTTAAGGAATTCCAAGGCATGAAGCGATCGTTTGGCCTGGAAAATTGGGATCTAACAAACAATCAATTGTTAGGCAAGAGTGAGGTAATAGATTTAAAAATGAATGCTTTCGACCAAGAGGCATTTTTTGAAATCGAAAATTTTAGTGCCTTAACCGAAACTCAAGCAGCTCAATAACCTACTTTCTTTGTGCTATCAATCTTAGGTCTTTTGAATATTCTTTAAAAACCCTGCACTGTGAGAAGTGCAAGGTTTTTAAATTAAAACTACAAATTAGCTAACACATTTTCCGCTTTAGAAACTTCAAACTCACCAGCCCCTTCAACAAAAACATGGGTTACCGCGCCATTATCTATGATTGCTGCAAAACGTTTGCAACGTTGGCCCATGCCAAAACCACTGCCATCGAAATCCAGTCCTAAGGCTTTTGAAAATTCACAGTTGCCGTCCGCCAACATAGTGATTTCTTCCGCATTGCTGGATTTTCCCCAAGCGCCCATTACAAAAGCATCGTTGACCGACATGCAGACGATACGTTCAACACCTTTTGCTTTAATCGTATCGGCATTAACCACATAACCCGGTAAATGCGCTTGAGAGCAGGTTGGTGTGAAAGCGCCGGGTAAGCCGAATAATACACTTTTACCAGTGCCAAATAATTCAGCGGTATCGATTTCGCTGGTTTCGCCACCAACAACAATTTTTACTTTTGAGCTTGGGACTGCATCATTTGCTTGAATAGTCATGATATTTCCTTTGATTCGAATAAGATCGAGAGTGATAAGAAACACTATTTTAAACGCGAATAAGTCTTAGTACTAGCACTTAATCGGAATAATGATCATGTGGGACAAAGAGGATTCATTCGGTTAGTTAAGCAACTGTTGCAATTTTTGCTGCAGTTCATCAATTTCCATTTGCATTAATTCAACTTGTTCTTCTAAGGCAGTCAATCGATTAGATTGTGAAGGACTATTACTTGCGGTTGTTCCATTCGCAGTTGCTAAGGATTGGATTTCATTGTCTGCAGTATCGACTTCTAAAGCGCTGGTATCGGAAAAACAATGGGCGTAACGGGACTCTCGTTTGCCGGGCTCTCGTTCGAGTTTAATGACGTGGTTCTGTTGGTTCATTTCAATTAATACCGCATCGGTTTCGTGAGCATCTTGAAACTCGCACAACCGATTCGTTCGGGTTCTTAACTCTCCAGGGGTTTGCGGACCTCTTAAAAAAAGTACGCAAATGATGCCTAGTTCTTGTGCTGACAATTGTAGCTCGCCAAATTCCGTATTGCAGAAACGGTGTTTGTATTTTTGAACCCGACTTGAATGACCCGACTGGCTCATAATGAGTTGCTTTTCGGCGAGTGAATCAATGG
>CAZOBX010000232.1:0-8218 GCA_964578045.1 uncultured Kangiella sp.
CTCATAGTCAAAGAGAGAGGCGAAGGAGTTAGCTTAAACCTAGATTAATCAGTTGAAACACGAGAAATAGCACCAGCCCATGGCGCACCTAGCTACGCGAGAAATTGGCTCATCACCGGCAAGGTGAACACGCCAATTTTCGCTACGCTATGCACACCGTGGTCTAGCACTCTTTCCACGCATTCAACTGATTATTCTAGGTTGAAGATTATTTTAATCGTGTAAACTTATGCACATCCGAAAGTTTGTATTCTCCATCGTTTAGCCAGAGAATGTCACTGATCCAACTGTCTTTTTTCATATCTTTAAATATCACTTTAAAATCATTCGGAAACCGGTTGCCTTTACCGGTTGAGGTTACTGACATTTCCCAGCGTTTAGGCGATTTAGGATTGGATTGTTTTTGCATTAATACCGTTCCATCGTCCATTACCAAGTTGTAATAAACGGTCTGACTTTCTTTATCTAGTCCGAGTAAACCGTGCGCGTTTCCGATTTTGACATCATCCCAGAACATTTGCATTTCCACTAACAAAGACTGCTTATTTGGGCCCCAGCGATAGTCGGATATTTCTTTAAAACGGCCTTTTGCCGGGCCGTGGGTGCTGATCCCTTGCCATTTTCCAACCAGCGGTGCTAAATGGCTATCCACCAGTTGGCGACGTTGGTTGGTTTCGTTTATGCCGGAAATTTGCCGGCTCTGCAGCAGTGCATCATGTGAACTGGCTTTAAAGACTGATTGGCCTTGCCACTTTGCTTTGTGAACAAAAAAATCTTCCTGCCAATTTCCAATGTCGTAAAAGATATATTCTCCGTCGGCACTAAAGCTGGAAAAATAAGAATGATTAGCACCATTTTCGGTCAATGGTTGTGAGCGTTTGCCGTGTAAATCGTACAAATAGAGATGATTAAATCCCCTGCCGTGACTAACAGAGGAGACAATACCGTTTGAATCAGGGGTCCAGTTTAAGAATCCTTCGTCTAGTTGCGGGGTATCTGTCACTTGATGCATATGGCTGCCGTTAGTGTTCATCACATAAATATCGCGCTTTTCACCGTTTTGCTTAGTCGCTGCAATGTATTTTCCATCGGGAGACCAAACCGCGCCCATAAAGCTTCCTTGAGAAGACTCGGTCATTCGGGATTGTTGACCGCTAACAAGATCAATCTTGTAGAGACTGGCCTCCTTTTTGCCCTGGAAATTATTAAATATCACAGATTGTCCATCCGGCGAGAAATGGACGCCGGTATTAGAGCCTTTTTTAGTGCTCGAAATTTTACGCAAATCGGTGCCATCACGGTTGATCAAATAGATATGCATAGCACGCATATTTTCACCCCGGGAAAAGGCGATGGTTTTACCGTCCGGGGAGAAACGGGGTTCTATTTCCCATAACTCCGGGGTATTCGTTAAGTTTATTTCTGTGCCGGTGTGCATATCCAACACAAACAGATCAGGATATTCATCATCACGGTATGAATAATAAACCATTTGTTGGTTGTTTTTGCTTAGCGAAGGTAGAAAGTCTTTGCGTTGCTCGGCAGCGGCCGGTAGCGACATGAGTACAATGCTTAAGGCTGAAATGATTGAGAGTTTGACATACATAGCGATTTTCCTTTGTTGGTTAGCTTGGATTGACCCAGGTTGAGCTGTTCAACGGGTTAATCCAAATTAAACAAAGGCTGCTAATAAGTCCTAAAATCGCGGCTAAAATAAGCTAATTTAGGTGTAAGTGATTGAATTACAAAGAAGAAAAATCCCGCGCTTTGTGTTAGTACGAGTTGATTAACAGGGTTATATTTTTTCGGCGGTTATCGCTATCATCCAAACAACGCCATTATTTTTGGCCTGTTCGACTTGCTCTGCTGAATAACTTTCAATTTCAATTGGCCAGTCATTGATAAGAACCGTTTCTGGTGGGGGATACTTTTCCAGCGGCTGATAATCTTCCCGCCATTTTTCGAACTGGACATTCTTCCATAGGTCTTTCAAAAACAGCGACCGAATTTTCTCCAGGTCGCCCATAATGAACATTTCGTTGCCGTGCAAATGAATGGGAGCGTCAAGATACAATGTTCCACCGGGTTTCAAAACCCGCGATATTTCCGCCAAGCAATCTAAATAAGATGAGGGCTCACGCACGCCACCGGCTTTTTGTGCCCAGTGCTCCATTGATTGAACCCCAAACACTTTATCAAAGGATTGCTCAGGGAAAGGGATATGGGTGGCGTGGCCGTAGCCACCTTTACCGATAATGGGTATTTCATCTTTTGGCCGTTGCGGTTCTACCCCGGTCCAGGTGCCACCAGAACGTTGCACCAGCTTTTTGGCTAATTTAAATCGTCCGAAGCCTATTTCGAGTACACTTTGTCCCTTGCAGTCATGTAAATGGGCCTCGATGCTGGAAACAACGCACTTGCGTAAATGAGAGCCAAAATTGATAGAACACAATTGTTTTTTTGCGTCAAAACTTGGGCAATGTCGGCAAGCGACTACGCGCATGCCATCGATATCTTGCCAGTAGTGCCCCGCCCATTTTTTAGCGCATTTACTGGGGCTGACCCGCCAACTATGCCAGCGCTTTAAGATTGAACCAGTTTTTGAATGCATCGATCTCTTGTGCCGAGTAATAAAACGATGGACCAAACTACCTTAAATCTTGACGGAACGCCAGTTTGTTAAATCAAATGGTGATAAACTGAATAATATTCTGCCAATCATCAAATAGGTTATTGATATGACAAAAACCGTTTTTATAATTTTGACTATCGCCGGCGTTATTATCTATTCAACGACCGATCTTTTTGAACAAGGTTATCAATACTCCAGCAAACTTATCTCAGGCCGTGATAGCCAGCAGGTGACTTATTACCAATGGACCGATAACAAAGGTGAGATGGTTGTAAGCCGAATTAAACCTGATTCAAATATCGAATATATTTCCTTTGATGCCTCCGAGGATTTAATGATCTCTGAAAACAAGGTTGATCAAGCATTAATTAATAAAGGCAATGATTATCGCGCTAGTTTGTCTGAGCAAAGCCAAAAAAAAAGAACGGCTAACTCAAAGAATAGCGGTGCTACTTCAAGTATGTATCCGTTTAGTGCGATCAGTAAAACTAAAAACTGTGTTAAATTGAGTGGGCAGATAGCTGAGGCAAATCGGCAGCAAAAGGACTCTTCTAAGTTGCGTCAGCAACATGCAAAAGAATGTGGTTAGTTTTATTGAGCCAACTTTGCAACGGTTGTGACAAATAAGTGACCCAAAATTCTTCGAGTTTATTGGGAATTCTCAAAGTACAAAAAACAATTGTTCGAATTAACTTTTTTTAATCCTAAGTATAAGGCCTAAAATGAGCAGCCAAATGTGGCAAATTACTAAGGATAAGATCGAAAATGGAATATTATATTCAATAAAACATGACTCGATCCCGCTTTCTTATTCTGAAGTATTAGAGCGCTGGCAATCGGACAGAAGCTTTAGAAAGGTTTTTATTGATTTGCTAGCGAGTAGCCCATTTAAGGCTTTTAAATGGGAAACGCCGCCACTTTCAATAACAAGTGTAAAGTTCCCTTTTGAATGTGTTTTACTTAATGCACCGAATTTGCAGCGTAAACCTAAACCAACTGCATTTGCCAAATATTTGATGCACAGTGACCGGTCAGATGTCGTCCATTTCCAGAATCTAGCTAACGATGCAATAATGGTCGCACCATGTAAAATTGATCCATCGGTGGATTATTGCCATCTCGGCTCCTTTTCAGAAAGCGCGCCGATTGAGCAACAGCATGCTCTGTGGAAGTTAGTTGGAGAAATTGCATTGAAGAACTTAACCAGTAATCCCAAATGGTTAAGCACCGCCGGAGAAGGGGTACCTTGGCTGCATATTCGTCTTGATGATCGCCCTAAATATTATGGGTATACACGGTATCGGGACATGGCTTGACAAAGGTAGCATTGCCATCATTTTTAGTAACGTCTAAAAAGAAAAGAAGTGAAATATTTGTTAGATAACTGGATCGATAATGCAAAGGAGCTGTGAAGAAAAAAATAATTTCTGGTCTGCTTATCATTGTGGGCATTGTTCATCAGCATCACTTTTTTAGAGAGACCATTATCGAACCAGCCTGGATATGTAGTTTCAATCAATCATTCTGATATTGATTAATTCTTCCTCTAGTCTTTGTTGTTCAAGTCGACGCGTAAGCTCTTTACGTTTGTCGCAGGGTTCATCACAATCACAGACTTTTTCTAAACCCAAATCTGAGATGCCACCACAACTGCCTTTAATTCTCTTTTTTTGAAAAATGTAACCGATTGCCATGATTGCCACAACAACTAACATTAGAAGAAAGGTAATGATAAAAATTTGCATGATAATAATAACCGAAAAAATTAATCTTCAAAAACAACAGTTGACTGACGCGATCGATTAACCTGTAATTGTAATACATCTGGGCGTGAATAATGCCCCGCAGGATCAAAATTTTGTCTTTCTCTTCGCACAAAGGCATGGTCGAGTTCGGCAGTATATAAACCTTCTTCTCCAACCTGAGGTTCAATCAACCAGCTACCGTCAGGATTGGCGATACAAGAACCGCCGTTAGCCAGATATTCTTCTTTACCTTCAGTTAACTCAGAAAGCTCTGTAAGCCTTGTAGCGGCATCCGTTGGGCGCATAAGGCCACAGACTGATATTACATAAGAACGACCTTCTTTGGCCATTACCGGCGTTAAATCCTCGGTATTTCTCTGATTGCCGGGCCAGATCGCTACATGAAGATCTTCCCCCTGGGCATACAGTGATGCTCTTGCTAATGGCATCCAGTTTTCCCAGCAGTTTAAACCACCCACGGTGAAATCCTCTAATGAATGGGTAACCAGCCCATGACCATCGCCGGTTGACCAACTAAGTCTTTCTTCGTAAGTGGGCATTAACTTTCTATGCACCGACTGAATTTTGCCTGACCGGTCAATATAAACCATACTGCAATACAGACTATGCCCGGCGCGATCTTTCGGTCTCTCGATAATGCCGAGATAAACTGATATTTTATTATCGCCTGCCATCTGACATAACTCAGTCAAATCACCGCGTTCAATTTGTACTGCTTGATAAGCATATTCTGCCTGAATGGTTTTTTGTTTTTCACTATTAAATTTCGCCCCATCGGTAGCTTCAATCCAAAATGGATACCCGGGTACTAAGGCTTCACCAAAAACCACCAACTTGCAATTCTGACTCGCAGCTTTTTTTACATAAGCAATCACTTTTTCGAGGGTTCGCTCTCGATCAATCCAGACAGGCGAGATTTGTGCTAAGCCCACTTTCATTTTTTGAGTTGATCTTTGCATAGCAGAATGATTCCAGAAACGCTGAATTGTTACAATAGATGCTTTTTGAAACCGCTAGTATACACTGCATCAAAGCCTTTCTCATTTTTTACCAAGAGATAAACCGGCAATTGATTTTGCTCGGCAAAAATCATCGCTTGATCGGCTCCCATCACCATAAAAGCGGTGGCATAAGCATCGGCCAGCATAGTTTGTGAATGCAGAACGGTCACAGAGACCAGATTATGGATGATTGGTCTACCAGTGGTTGGATCAAGGGTATGAGAAAATCGGATACCATCTTTTTCAAAATAATTTCGATAATCACCGGATGTTGCCACACCTAAGCCCAGAGGAGAAAAAATTTGTTGAATTTGACGTTGTCGCTCAACCGGCGCTTCGATGGCTAAACGCCAGGGAATTGATTTAGGATTTATTCCGGTTGAAGCCGTTTCTCCGCCGATTTCTATCAGATAATTGGTTACCTTATTGGATTGTAAAATTTGCGCGATTTGGTCCACACCATACCCTTTGGCTATCGCTGAAAGGTTAATGGAAATATTGGCATGTTGTTTTTGCACGCAACCATCGCCTAAATGAAGTTTGTTATAACCAATTTGTTGCAACAGCTTTTGTATTGTTTGCTGGTCAGGCACCACATCATTGGTTTGTTTTTTATCAAACCCCCATTCGGAAATCAGTGGTCCGACGGTTATATCAAATTTACCTTGAGTTTTTTTACTGACTTCAATCGCATTTTGGATAACGTAATAAGTTTGCTCTGAAATCGGTTGGCAATCGAGAGAGTTTGATTGGTTAAACAGAGATAACTCCGAATCATCAATATAGGTCGACATCAGTTGATTGATTTTGAGCAGTTCAGTATCGATTTGTTGTTGAATATTCGCACCTAATTTTTTATCCGATTGTAGTGTGATCTGATAAGTGGTGCCCATGGTAAAGCCATTGAGATGGAGATAGCTTGATTCCGATTGGCAGGCAGCAATTACGGCTATAGCAATCAAGGTAATTAATATTCGGTTCAGCAAATTAATATCTCTCAACTTTTATGTATAGGTGTTTTTGTAGGATAGGTGAACCAACTGTCGGCGTTCTTAGGTGACCCATCGAATTTCTCAAATTTTTAATCATTGCTGGTGGGGTGCACCGATTCTAACGCAAATCAAAACAAAAAAGGACAGCGCAGCTGTCCCTTTTATTTTAGCCCGTAGCTCGCGGTTCGAACACTCGCCATTATCTTTTTTTAGCCACCAAAATCATCCAGGAAGATATTGTCTTTTTCTACCCCAAGATCTTCTAGCATTTTGATCACTGCGGCATTCATCATCGGTGGTCCACACATATAATATTCAGAATCTTCCGGTGCTTCATGGTTTTTTAAATATTCATCGTGTAACACATTATGAATAAATCCAGTATAACCCTCCCAGTTATCTTCCGGCATCGGGTCGGATAACGCTACATGCCAGTTAAAGTTCTCATTGGTATTTGCCAATTCGTCGTATTCTTCGGTATAAAACATTTCGCGACGGCTTCTAGCGCCGTACCAAAAGGAAACTTTACGGTCAGTTTTAAGGCGTTTCAGTTGATCAAAAATATGTGAACGCATCGGCGCCATACCCGCACCGCCGCCAATAAACACCATTTCATTTTTGGTTTCTTTGGCAAAAAACTCGCCGTATGGACCAGAAATCGTGACTTTATCGCCGGGTTTCAAATTAAAAATATAGGACGACATTTTACCTGCTGGTAAACTCATATTTCGAGGCGGTGGTGATGCGATCCGCACATTCAACATGATAATGCCTTCTTCGCCTGGATAGTTAGCCATCGAATAAGCTCTGCTAACGGTTTCTTTGACTTCAGAAACCACATCCCAAATTTTAAAGTGATCCCAATCTGGATGATACTCAGGATCTACGTCGAATTCTTTATAGCTTAACTTGTGCGGAGGACATTCGATTTGAATGTATCCGCCAGCACGGAAAGGAACGCTTTCCCCTTCGGGCAGTTTTAACACTAATTCTTTGATGAAAGTGGCTTTGTTATCGTTGGAAATAACTTCACACTCCCACTTTTGTACACCAAAAATTTCTTCAGGCAATTCAATTTCCATATCTTGCCTGACATTTACTTGGCAAGATAAACGATAGCCTTGTTTCGCTTCACGTTTGTTAATATGGCCTTCCTCTGTTGGTAGAATTGATCCTCCACCAGAACTAATCTTGCACAGGCATTGGCCACAGGTACCTCCGCCACCACAAGCTGACGGAACAAATACACCAACTTCAGCTAATACCCCTAAAAGCTTGCCTCCGGCCGTGGTCGTGATGGCTTTTTCATCGTCACCGTTGATGCCAATGCGCACTGCACCACTACTAACCAGGCTTGATTTGGCTGCCAATATGATTAAAACCAAGGCTAAGATCACCGTGGTAAACATGGAAACGCCAACTATGATTGTTTCTAACATTGATTGTTATCCTTTTTATTAAAGTTGAACGCCGGAAAATGACATAAATGCAAGCGCCATCAATCCAACCGTAATAAAAGTAATACCCAGACCTTTAAGACCTTCAGGTACATCACTGTATTTCATTTTTTCCCGGATGCCGGCAAGTGCGACGATCGCTAGCGCCCAACCAAAACCACTGCCAATGCCGTAAACCACTGATTCTGCAAAATCGTATTCCCGTTGGATCATAAATAAACTGCCACCCAAAATGGCACAGTTAACCGTAATCAAAGGTAAAAATATTCCGAGAGCCTGGTACAGGGCGGGGAAAAATTTATCTAAAATCATTTCCAAAATCTGAACGATTGCAGCGATAACTCCAATGTATAAAATCAATCCTAAAAAG
>CAZOBX010000232.1:8228-9464 GCA_964578045.1 uncultured Kangiella sp.
CCAGCCCAGGCAAGTGCACCTTCATTCAACAGGTAGGTAGATAACAGATTGTTGACCGGTACGGTAATCGCTTGAACTACCACTACCGCAACACCTAAACCAATCGCAGTTTGAACCTTTTTAGAGACAGCCAAGAAAGTACACATTCCTAAAAACGCGGAAAGCGCCATATTTTCAACAAAAACAGAGCGAATAAATAAACTAATATAATGTTCCATTAGCTAGCGTCCTCGACTTGCTCTGGTTTCCAAGTTCGGATTGCCCAAATTAATAGACCAATGATAAAAAATGCACTCGGTGGCAGTAATAATAAACCGTTAGTCGGATACCAGCCGCCGTCCTTAACTGGTTGTAGAATGGTGAACCCTAAAATACTACCCGAACCGAATAATTCACGAATAATGGCCACCGTGATTAAGATGACTGAGTAACCAAAACCGTTTCCGATACCATCAAAAAAACTCATGATAGGACCGTTTTTCATCGCATAAGCTTCCGCCCGCCCCATAACAATACAGTTAGTGATAATCAATCCCACAAATACCGACATTTGTTTGGAGGTTTCAAAGGCATAAGCTTTTAATAGTTGATCAACCACAATAACCAGTGACGCAATGATAGTCATTTGTACAATAATTCTGATACTTGATGGTATCTGGGTACGGATTAAACTTATCAACATGTTGGAACAAGCGGTGACCAATGTCAGCGCCAGGCACATCACTAAGGCGGTTTCTAATTTGCTGGTCACCGCAAGGGCACTACAGACTCCCAGTACTTGTAAGGCAATTGGGTTATTATCCAAAATGGGTTTAACGACGACAGCCTTTAATTCTGCTCTATCGATCGCAATCATGATGCGTCTCCTTGTTGAGTGCCCGTTCGGTTATCATCCAAATGGTTAACATCTAAATTGGAGAGGAAAAGACCAAAACCTTGTTCGCTTAACCAGTAGTCAATCATATTTTGTAATCCACGGGTTGTCATTGATGCGCCGGACAAGGCGTCTACTTCAAATTCATTTTTTGCAGAACCTTTGACCAGTTTAAGCGCTGGTAGACCTTGGTCGTTAAGTAATTTCTTGCCGGGCCATAATGCCAGCCAACGAGGGTTTTCAACTTCACCGCCTAGCCCTGGGGTTTCCCCCTGCTCATAAAACTTGAGTCCAACTACGGTCTGTTTGTCTGCTTGTAAAGCGATAAAACCATACAAGGTTGAGAAAAGCCCTTTACCGTG
>CAZOBX010000233.1:0-9436 GCA_964578045.1 uncultured Kangiella sp.
GTATCGAGGGGTTCAGAGCTTGTGTTTTACTTTGACTCTTTTTCAACAAGGTAAAAAAGCGAGCCCCACTCCTCTGAGTGATTGTTCGTTTATCGCATCATTGTGTTAGTATCAAACCCTCAAAGTTACCCCAAAAGAATAAGCGCTGATGAAAAACTTTGCAAGAATAATGCTGATTATTTTCGTTCTGTTAAGCCAAAAGTTATTCGCTACTGAAGTTGGCATACAAATTTTTAATAGTAAAGACATGCCTGATTACATCTTGTCAGAGCTAAAGAGCATCAGCATTGCGGCAGGCGATAAATCGATTACGGTCTCTAGCAAAAATAGAAGCGTCAAAGCACAAGTGACAGTCATGATGGATTACTACATTCTTTGCACCAAGGGGAGGTTTGTCAATAACAAAGAAAAATGCGGCATCAAATTAGCGAGACAAGTTTATCATCAAGACTGTCACGGAGGTTTTGATGAATTTAATGCCTCGAAATCTAAAGTCGAAAACATTGAAGTGATGACTGCGGCTTTAACCAAGTCATTAAAGAAGTTATCAGAAAATCGAATTTGTATGAATCATGTGGTTATTCCAGGAATTAAAACTGAAAACATCGCGGTTGACATCAAACCATCTTCAGTAAAAGATCACAAGAAATTTTATCAGGCGGTTATGGCCAACCCGAATGTAGTCGGCTTTTATTATCCAAAAATTAAGGGTGTCGCTGCAAGTCAGGTAAAAGAATCGGCCTTTCATATTGAATTTAAAAGACAGTAGTAAGGTGAAGTATTGGTGGACTAGTCTTGCTTTTATTCTCCTTCAGATGGCACTACCCATATTAGCTTCTGAAAAACTAACTTTCGCCTGCAGCATTGGGGCGAGTGAAAGAAAGAGCTCCCTTTTTCTCAAAGAACTCACCAAAATGACAGCCGAATCTGCTGGCTATCAAGTCAGTTTTATTGAATATCCTTGGTCTCGAGTAGTAGCCTCTACCAAAAATGGCGCTATCACAGGTTCTTATTGTTTCTCTTATACCAAAAAGCGTACCGAATGGATCAACTTTTTAGATCAAACCTTCCTTATAAGTGGGATTAGTTTTTATAAGAAAGTGGAAAAAACCGTGACCTATAAATCCCCCGAACAACTCCTAAACCTTCAAATTGCGGTCACTAAAAACAGTTATGAAGCGACCAAATTGAGGGAGCTTGGCGCTAAAAACCTTACTTATGTACACAATGATAGTACTTTATGCCGATTGTTGTTAGGCAATCGAATTGATCTGGTTATTTCTAGAGAAAGTGATTTTGGCGGTATGAGTTGTACCAGTTTTCAAGACGAGAGTATTCCGGTCGAGACAATTGGGCCGCCCTTTGCATTGGACTATCAAGGCTTAGGAATAAGTAAAGCGCTGCCAAATCACCTGGAAATAGTGCGAAACCTAAACCAAAGTTTTTATCAGCTTGTAAAACAAGGAAAAGCACAAAAGATTTATCAGGCGTTTTCCGCAGAAATACCACAGGAAGTAAAAAATTTAATTTCTAATTGAAAGTGACAGTAGGTGCTCTGCCCTATCAGTGGGATTTCTAAATTCTAGATCGAATCTGATAGTGCTTTTGGTCCCTTCTATCTTTGTTTATTGTAAAAAGAGCGTGCCTCTTTTTTAGCGTTTTTTTGAACTCCTTATATCGATTATTGATGAGGATGGTTTAATTCGACCATTAACCGTTCTAATGAGAATGATTATTATTTATATTTGCGAAAAATCAGGTTTATATTCAATTAAACAGCAATGACTATTTCTTTTAGTATCAATCACTAAGTATAATGCGCGGATTATTGCAGGCCTGTAGTTTGCGCTCTAAGAATCATTGGATTTCAATGAAAATTAACCAGCATATGAGAAGTTAACGGCACTTTGCCAAATACTAACTACAATGTTAATAACCACTTTCATCTTACCTTTGTCTACAATGGGCATATAGAGATTAAATTAAGAACAACTCAGAGAATAGAAATGTCAGAAACCTATATTGAGCGAATGCAGCGCTCCAGTCACATGTCTGGTGGTAACGCGTCTTATGTTGAGGAGCTCTATGAACAATATCTTGAAAATAAAGATTCGGTAGCAACTGAGTGGCAACAGTATTTTCAGACGCTTTACAGCCAAAATCCTGCTGAACATCAAGACGTCTCACATACAAAAATTAAGCAAGAATTTTATCATTTAGCCAATAATCAATCAGTCACTCGCTCGTCAGGTGAGAATAGCGTTTCCTTTGAACACGAAACCAAACAAGTCGCCTTACTTGAGTTAATCGAAGCCTATCGGGTCAGAGGTCACCAACAAGCAGACCTTGATCCGTTAAAATTGATGGATAGAACCCAGGTCGTCGATTTGAAACTTGAGTACCATGGTCTTTCTCAAACTGATTTGAGTACCAAGTTCCAAAGCCAGTCGGTTAATTTTGGCAAGCAACAAGCCGATTTAAGGGATATTGTCGATTCGCTTAAGAAAACCTATTGCGCTTCGATTGGCGCAGAATTTATGCATATCGTTAATAGCGAAGAAAGAAAATGGTTTCAACAACGTTTGGAATCGGAACAGTCCCACCCAGAATTTTCAACTCGACAAAAACTGCATTTACTCGATCGCCTGACCGCGGCAGAAGGACTGGAAAAATATTTAGGAGCCAAGTATCCTGGAACCAAACGATTTGGATTAGAGGGCGCCGAGAGTTTAATTCCCATTATTGATGAATTAATCCAAAAAGCCGGAAGTTATAAAGCCAAAGAAATCGTTATTGGGATGGCCCATCGCGGACGCATCAATGTACTAATCAATACCTTGGGCAAAAAAGTTTCGGAACTAATTGATGAGTTTGAGGGAACCGCCGAATATGAAATGGGATCAGGCGATGTAAAATATCATCAGGGATTCTCATCTAATGTTATGACACCGGGCGGTGAGGTACATTTAGCACTTTCCTTTAACCCTAGCCATTTAGAAATTGTTGCACCGGTGGTTGAAGGCTCAGTGAGAGCACGCCAGGATAAACGCCAGGATAAAACGGGCACATCAGTACTGCCTATAATATTGCATGGCGACGCCGCCTTTTCCGGCCAAGGTGTGGTCATGGAAACCTTGCAAATGTCTCAGACCCGAGCCTATAAAACTGGCGGAACGATTCATATCGTTATCAATAATCAGGTAGGATTTACCACCAGTAAAAAAGAAGACGCCCGTTCCACAGAATACTGTACTGATGTTGCTAAAGTCGTTGAGGCACCAATCTTACATGTTAACGGCGACGATCCTGAAGCGGTTTTGTTTGTCAGTCAGCTAGCGATTGATTATCGATATCAGTTCAACAAAGATATCGTGATTGATTTGGTCTGTTATCGACGTAGAGGACATAACGAGGCCGACGAGCCCTCGGGTACTCAACCCTTGATGTATAATATCATCAAGAAATTACCCACTACCCATAACCAATATAGTAAAAAATTAATCGACCAGAATATTATCTCGGCTGAAACCGCTGCCCAAATGGCCGATCAATATCGCACTGATTTTGACCAGGGAAAAAGCGTGGTTAAAAACTTGGTCAGCAATCCTGATACTTCGCTGTTTTTTGATTGGAAACCTTACTTAGGACACGATTGGCAGGCAGCCGCTGAAACCTCTTTTTCAAAACAGGCATTGGTTGATTTGGCCGAACAATTCTGTCAAGTTCCACAGGGATTTAGTTTGCAAAGACAAGTTCAAAAACTGATTAGTGACCGTAAGCTAATGGCCAAAGATGAACAGCCAATCAATTGGGGCTTCGCCGAAACGTTAGCTTATGCCAGTATCTTAAAACAAGGTCACTCCATTAGAATTACCGGCCAAGACGTCGGACGCGGCACATTTTCCCATCGACATGCGGCGCTACATGATCAAAAAACCGGAGAAACTTATATCCCTTTACAACATTTGTCCGGGGTCGAAAAAAGGTTTTCCATCTACGATTCGTTTTTATCCGAGCTAGCGGTGGTAGGGTTTGAATACGGCTATTCAACCACTAACCCAAATACCCTGGTTATCTGGGAAGCACAATTTGGCGATTTTGCCAATGGCGCCCAAATGATCATTGATCAGTTCGTCACCAGTGGCGAACACAAGTGGGGCAGATTATGTGGATTGACCATGTTATTGCCACATGGTTATGAAGGACAAGGCCCTGAACATTCCTCTGCACGGCTTGAACGTTTCTTACAAATGTGTGCAGAGCATAATATACAAGTTTGTGTGCCAACCACGCCAGCACAAATATTCCACTTACTGCGTCGACAAATGCGTCGGCCGATGCGACGCCCTTTGGTAGTGATGTCACCTAAAAGTCTATTGCGCCACAAACAAGCGACCTCCACCATGACCGAGTTAGCCGAAGGAGCTTTTCAAAATGTTATTCCTGAAAATGAATCAATAGACACTAAAAAAGTCACTCGACTGATAATGTGTAGTGGGCGGGTTTATTTTGATCTGCTCGAAGCCAGACAAAAACAAAAACTCGATCATGTTGCGATCATCCGAATCGAACAGTTATACCCCTTCCCTGCGGAAGATTTAATTAAGGTTATCGGTGATTATACTCAGCTAAAAAGAATCATCTGGTGTCAGGAAGAACCGATGAACCAGGGAGCATGGTATAGCACTCAACATCATTTGCGAGGGGCGGTAAGATCGCTGGACGAAAAACTATACGTTGAATATGCGGGTCGTACCCCGTCCGCCGCACCCGCTGCAGGTTATATGGCTTTGCACTTGAAACAACTTGAAGAATTTATTCAACAAGCTCTAGTGGAATAATTTGACGTTGCACCTATTGCTCAATTTAGAACTTAGAACGTAGAACTTAGAATTAACACATTAAACAGGACATTAAAGGACCAATCATGGCTACCGAAATTAAAGCGCCAACCTTTCCAGAATCCATCGCTGATGGCACCGTTGCCACTTGGCATAAACAACCCGGGGACACTTTTTCACGCGATGAATTAATCGTTGATATCGAAACCGATAAAGTCGTTATTGAAGTGGTTGCACCGGAAGACGGGGTACTCGATAACATCCTTAAAAACGAAGGCGATGTCATTTTGAGTGATGAAGTCATTGGCAATTACACCGCCGGTGGAGCAGGCGCCAGCCCCAAGGTTAGCGACACTGACCAACCCGCGGGTAAAGATAACGCTGACTCGGCGGATGCGGCCATCAGCCCAACCGTGAGAAAACTACTGACCGAACATGCGATTGATGCTGCGCTGATAGCAGGCAGCGGTAAAAATGGCCGAATTCTCAAAGAAGACGTGACCGCTTTTATTGAGAACCGTAGCAATCAACCGGCAGCTAAACCGATTGCCAGTAGCGAAGCTGTGAGCCCTAGCAGTTTTAGCGGAGACAGAGTTGAGCGCCGTGAACCTATGACCCGATTACGCGCCAAAATTGCCAGTCGTTTAGTGGAAGCTCAACAAAATATGGCGATGTTAACCACCTTTAACGAAGTCAATATGAAACCCATCATGGGACTTCGCGCTAAGTACAAAGATGAATTCGAAAAACGTCATGAGGTACGATTAGGTTTTATGTCCTTTTTTGTGAGAGCTTGTGTCGAAGCGCTTAAACGTTACCCGTCGGTTAATGCATCGATTGATGGCAATGATATTATTTATCACAGCTATCAGGATATCGGCGTTGCCGTTTCATCACCGCGCGGATTAGTGGTCCCCATATTACGGGACGTTGATGCAATGAGCTTAGCCAATATTGAAAGCAACATTCGCCAGTTAGGAGTAAAAGCACGCGATGGAAAATTATCCATTGAGGATATGACCGGCGGAACTTTCACTATTTCTAACGGCGGGGTTTTTGGCTCTTTGATGTCTACTCCAATTGTTAATCCACCACAAACCGCGATTTTGGGAATGCATAAGATTCAAGATAGACCGATGGCAGTTAATGGTGAGGTAGTTATCCTGCCGATGATGTATTTGGCTATGTCTTATGACCATCGATTAATCGATGGTAAAGAAGCGGTGGGTTTCCTAGTCACCGTCAAAGAACTATTGGAAGAGCCGGAAAGACTGCTGCTAGGACTATAAAATACACTAAAAGCGTCGCGCTAATCAATAAACCGGTAGATAAAAAGGAGACTAAAGGTCTCCTTTTTATTGAGGGTAAACCATCAAAGGTGAGTAGTTGAACATTGGCTTCAGGCCATAAATGTCATCGATAGACCATAGATTACTTTCTCCTGAAAAATCAGTTTGTTCTGCGTTGAATAATCTCAAGGATATTCTGATTTGGATCAATGACCTCTAACAAATCGATGCCCAGGTTTTTATCTTTCCATATACGGGTGGCCTGTACTCCGTGTTTCTTAAGACATTGTTTAAGGTGAGGTAGACCTGTATCGGTATAAATGCCAAATTTCGATATTCCGGCCCACCGTACTGTATTCGAATCAAGGGTATTATTTTTCTTATCCAGTAGATCGTCGCGATAAAAAACTTCGACTACAAATTCATCTTTATGCATTAATACACCTGTCACGCTGCCGTCAGGAAAGGCGAATTCTTTAACCACTTTTAATCCAAATGTTTTCTTATACCGGTCGCCTAATTGACTGCCCTTTTGTTTCATTAAACGCGATAAGTCCAGGTTCTATTTTTACATTGTCAAAACAGCTTTTTGACTGTGCAGACACGCTATTACTGAGTAATAATAAATTAACACAAATGACACTTATACAGGCACAGCCAGATTTAATGATTTTCCAGAGTATTGAGGTTGTTTTGGGTAAAGTTATCAACATAATTATTACTCCGAATCATGTTTTTATTGATTATCAGTTATTTGTATTTAGCGTTAGGCTTTGTTTGCAACTAGCTATTTCGAACGGCGCAATCATAATACCCCAAGCCATACCCGTTAAAGGGAAAAGCGGTGACAGGTTATATTTTTGAGACAAATAGCGGTTAATGGCATCGGTTTAACAATCAATTATTGTCAACAGTTATCTAATAACGAATGTTCTAAGTGCTTTTGAGAAATTCGACGAATTGTCAATAAAAGATCCGTTAATAAAATAGACAATAAATAAGAACGCAAGAATCGCAGCATTTGTTACTAGAGCATATTTTCTTGTTATATCATCAATGATTCTGACAAGAACGGGCTATTCAAGCAATATACAGCTAAACTATAACTAACGAATATGGACAGCTAGCATTAGGTCAATATGCTACGGCCTATTGGAATACATCTGGTGGAGAGCTTAAATGTTAGATAAAGAGACCCTCAGACAAAAACTATTTTCAATTGAAGGTCAGGACTATGTTAATTATCAGCTTCTGTTGGGTAGTTACGATTTTTCTCTGTTTAAATTGATTATTCAGCAAATTCCAAAAGACCCCTATGCTCCACCACATACGGGAGTTTATCGAATTCAGGTTCTGCGCTCAAATGAAAGGATTATTAACCAGAAACTTAACTCAAAAATACAACAGATAGCATTTGCTGACTACCTTGCAAGGCGATTTTTTGAAGCCTGTGAAAAAAGTTCAAGCGGAATTCGAGGCACAGGTTATAGCGGGCTTATCACTATTGATCGACCTGCTCAGAATATATTAGCAAGAAGCAGTGTAATAATGACCGATGAAATTATCGAAGTACGTTGCTTTTTAGGCCTTCCCGGCAAACGCAGGAAGATTGCAGCGGCTACCGCCCTGCAAATGTTGTTTACGGAGCTTCCAGAAATCATCAATCAATCGCTTTTAACCATCAATACGGATTTTGAAGCACTGCAAAAACACCTGGAAATTGCGCAAGATTCGGAATATTTGCGTAACCAACTCGAGTCACACGGATTAGTAGGATTTATTGCAAATGGTGCCCTATTACCGAGAAAGAACGGGACCAGCGATGAGCCTCTATCGGATCAAAGGAGCATTACTTTTAATGCACCCTCGAGCCTATCCATACAAATAGATCTACCCAATGCGGGAGCTATAAAAGGATTGGCGATCCACAAGGGAGTTACCTTAATCGTTGGTGGGGGCTTTCATGGAAAATCGACCTTACTTAACGCGTTGGAAACGGGTATTTATAATCATATACAGGGAGATGGTAGAGAATACTGTGTATCGAATAAACAAACAGTAAAAATACGAGCCTATAGCGGTCGGAGGGTGGTTAATACTAATATTTCTCCATTTATTAACAACCTGCCCTTAGGGCAAGATACCTCAAGCTTTCATACAGAGAATGCGAGTGGAAGCACTTCCCAAGCAGCAAATATTATCGAAGCGATAGAAGTCGGTGCCGAAGTTTTATTAATGGATGAAGATACCTGCGCAACAAATTTTATGATCCGAGATGAGAAGATGCAGCGGTTGGTCAATAAAAAGGATGAACCTATTACCGCTTTTATTGATAAAGTCAGGCAACTCTATGTGGAAAAAAATATTTCGACAATCATAGTCCTGGGTGGCACCGGTGATTATTTTGAAGTATCCGATCGGGTCATACAAATGCTCAATTACCAACCCGATGATGTGACTTCAATCGCCCACCAAATAGCAAACTCCTGTTTGGCCAAACGTTCGGTAGAAAACGATATCCGGCCGATCGATATCCGCCATCGAATTCCATTGGCCAATAGTATCGATGCCTTGAATAATTCTGGAAAGTTCTCCATTAGCGCAAAAGAGATACGCCGTATCAACTTTGGTAAGCGTATAGTCGATCTCACTGATGTTGAACAATTGATGGAGCTATCACAAACCAATGCTTTAGCTTATGCCATGCTATATGCGAAAAAATATATGGACAACACTGCAACACTACGTGAAGTTGTTGAAAGAGTGGTAAAGGATATTGAAGCAACTGGTCTTGACGTAATCAATGATAAAATTTCTGGACACTTTGCCTGGTTTAGAGCTCTTGAACTAGCCTTTGCACTGAATCGACTCAGAGGTTTTAATGTCAATCAAAAAAATAAGCCCACTCGATAAAAGTAATTGGTGACATATATGTATCAGTCCAGATTTGATATTACGAAACTAAAATCAGAGTTCAGCTAAATCTGATGGCGATAATCTCAAACTGACGCATAAGAGCCGGTCATGACTTCTATTGTGAAAGGCTCAAAAGTCCGAATGGCGGTCGTCGGGGAGATTGCTTACGAGTGGCGGCTCTGCAATTCTTAGCTGCCGTTCAACGGATCGGGCGCTCAGCTGCGTGGCACAGGCCGCCGACGGTCGCGGAGGCACCCGAGGTTGATGCCAGAATGCTACCAGAGGCCAATTGAAACGCGCTGTGCCACTTCAGCTGCAGCGCCTTGTTAGGCGGTGGCCCACGGGTCGTAGGAACCGAAGTTCCAAACGTGACCTTCGGGATCACGGCAC
>CAZOBX010000234.1:0-9415 GCA_964578045.1 uncultured Kangiella sp.
AGCTATTACTACGCGCCTTCGCCTCAATTGCCACAAAAATAGTTGCACTAGCCTGAATTTAACAACGATATTTGGTTTCAGATGCAGTGATTTACAATTAACCCACTAACAATTAAGGATTTTCTGGCTTCCCTTAACCCGAGTTGGGGTTAATTAGAAAAAGATAATGCTTTGATTGCCTTTTCGAAATTAGAGGACAGGATGAATAAAGAAAGCAAAAGTAATAGGACCTATTTCAAAGATTGGCGAATTATATTAGGTCTGGTCGTCACTATTTTATGGTTACTGCTGGGCTACTTATACATTTATGACAATATAAATATTGTCTCATTTCGCGATTTACCCATTGATGAAATGGGGTCTTTTCTAGAGGGAGCTTTTGCACCGCTGGCATTTCTCTGGTTAGTCATCGGTTTATTTATTCAACAGTCAGTTCTAGCTGAAAACAATGAAGAGCTTCGACGTAATAATCTACACTCTGAAAAACAAACTCAGGCGATAGCGGCTACAGAGTTAAATGCAAGGCAGGGAACTTTTTTCAAGATCGCAGAGAATACACGTAGACAACTTGGCTCTATCGCAGGAATATTATTTATCTCTAGCCAAGGTCCTGTTGGCAATGGGCAATATACGGCAGACGAGATCGCGGAACTTTGGAAACAGTTCGCCACCGGTGATTATGAGGTCTTCCCACGTTTATTCTTATCTTTTCAAGGTTCATCTGAAATTGAGCTTAGCGATTTATTTTATGCGACTGAACTTCGTAAAAAACATACAGAAAACTACATCGTCGGATTTGATCGTCTACTAAGACTTGCAAAAGAATGTGACAGTGAAAATATTATTTCAGATTCTTTAATCTATTCAGCCCATGGGCTATTGAATATTCGCATGCGTGATTTACATCCTGATAGGAAGTTTGAACAAATATTCAGCACCAATAGCGATGAATACCTAGAGCAATATTCTACAAACTGTCTGGTCGACACTTCTGATTAAATCAGCCATAGCTTGTGGCTCGCCCTTTAGTTTATGATTATTGGTAAATTATTTGTTGAGATCAAAACTCTCGTCTTCACATTCTTTATCGTTTTTTTCGCATTGTTTTTCTGGCTTTTCAATAATCACATCCATGCCATCAATATCCTTGCCAGTGGGATCAATATTTGAACTTGAAAACTGGATTCAAACAATAAAGGTGTCATGCCGGCAATGGTTGTTACCGAGGTTAACAGGACAGCTCTAAATCGATCGTAACTCGCTTTAGCGGCGGCATCATGCACCGATAGTCCTTGTTTTTTCCTTCAGGGTCCGACCCTGAAGGTTATTGCTACCCTCCAGCCATCAGAATAACTCTGACTGAGGATTAACTTCTTGAGAATTAGGAATAGTCAGTTTTTGATCAAGTTCGGCATTAAAACGCTTGATAAAATGGGTGGCCAATAGTGGTGATTCTCGTTCTTCATTTTGATGAACGAAAAAATGAAGTCGGTTTAAGCCTTGCCGTCGCCAGCTTTTGATTCTGTTAATCCAATCATCTAATCTAGCGTAGTCTCTTTCCTCGTTAGCGCCTACATAACGGATAAAAGCTTCATCATTAGTTAGACGCATATGCATCAGGTCCCTTCTACCCGCCGTATCGACCAATACGTTTGCAATATTATTGTCTTCCAGTAGCGAATATAAGTCGTTAGCGATAACCTTATCAGCAAACCAACCCTTGTGACGAAGTTCAATAGCTAAGCGAAGATGCGTGGGCCAGCGTTCGACAAAGGTTTGCACTCTATCAAAATACTTAGGGCCAAAGTTACTAGGCATTTGAAGAAAAATGCTACCAAGTTTTTCCTTTAAATTACTAGCGGAGCTAATGAAGGTTTCTACACTAGTGTTCGCTTGCTCGTTCAGACGTCGAAAATGGCTTATTTCCTGGCTTAACTTCGGGAAAAATCGAAAGCCATCTGGTGTCTTTTCATACCATTTAGCAAATTGGTCCGCGGGGTAGAGTCGGTAAAAAGTTGCATTCAGTTCGATACCGTTGAATTGAGAAGAATAATATTCAAGCTCGTCTTTTGTCCCCCTCGGATAGAACTTTTTCAAATCTTGACGATTCCACTTCGCACATCCTACGTAAGCAAGAAACTTATCACGATTTTGCTTATCTAAAATTTTTGCCGTACCCTTGTGATCGGACGGAATCGCAAAATCGACGATGGCTGGATTATCAACTTTTCCAAATTTCATAATGTTATGATTATACCCTTGCGGTAAAAAAGCGGGCACATCAAAACATCGCCAACTTTTTCCAATTTACTAATGTTGAATGATAAAGCAACCTACGAATTTAATCTCTACAATATACTAAAAGGTTTATTATTTTGACTTATATTTAATATAATTCAGCGATTCGACCAAATAATCTTGATAAACTTTATTGGAATGAGTACCCGTTAGGCTAATTTTACGTTCCCTTAAATTATGAGGCTATTCTAGCAATCTTCTTTTTCCCATAAATCCAGCCAAGCACGATGCCAGTTAGTGAGAACTGAATAAATTGAAAAATAGTGTGGTATATCAAAAACAGGGAAATCGATTCTATCTTTATTTTGGCCACTGTCGCAAACCCCATCGCAGCATAGGTCATAAGTCCGACGATCAAATTGAATTTCACATCGTGTAATATCGGATTTTTCTGAGAATCATAGTAAAACGGATAGAGGTAGCCAGTAACAAGCCATTGAACGATAATCGCGCTGATCCCCAAAGACATTATTGGTGCATTTCGCGTAAAGGCCCCCAAGTGACATACAGATCATGAAACCAAATGGTAATAGAGAGAACAAATACTTGGGAGAAACAATACCTAACTCGGCAGTTTCTCTTGTGTAGTCAATTGGCCATACAATTTGAGAAAGATTAGCCTTTAGTAAGGCTTCGTGAATGAAGCCTCTTTTTTATCAATCGGTTATGACGGTCAGACCCTGAGCGATCCCCACGAAATTGGTACAATAATCAGACAAAACTCCATTCCCAGATTAATAGCTGTATTTGATTTAAAGCTAGATAAAGACCATTTTCATCTAGCTTTAATTGGCGATCTTTTATCGCTCTTAAACCAATAAACTGATAAGAAAGTACATTCCTGTCTTTTACTGAATTAGCTTGGTAGCGCCGGTGTTTGTCTAATAGTTTGACGGTCATTCCTAATAAAAAAAGTAAGTATTGAGCGAGTGTAGCAATTAACAATAATACTTCTATTCTTTTTTGTTTTCTCGCATTGCTCTCATTAAAATTAAGCCCTGTTTTTAAATCTCTGAAACTTTCTTCAATTTGCATTCTCGATTTGTATATTCTTATCTTTTCAAGGTTCATCTAAAATTGAGCTTAGCGATTTATTTTATGCCACTGAACTTCGTAAAAAACATACAGAAAACTACATCGTCGGATTTGATCGTCTACTAAGACTTGCAAAAGAATGTGACAGTGAAAATATTATTTCAGATTCTTTAATCTATTCAGCCCATGGGCTATTGAATATTCGCATGCGTGATTTACATCCTGATAGGAAGTTTGAACAAATATTCAGCACCAATAGCGATGAATACCTTGAGCAATATTCTACAAACTGTTTGGTCAATACTTCTGATTAGATTAGATCAATTCTATCTTGGAGGCTTTTGATTTATGCTTGTTGTCAATTATCAATTACCGGTAACACCAATGCTCACGGCTAAACCCGCTTGGGGTAACCTAATTCCGCTGGTAACTCTTTTAAGCGGTTGTTCGGAACATTTAGTTCATCAGCCGTTTATCAACCTCTTGGAAGTTTTTCATTTTGCGCGACCTATGGTAAGTTAGGGACATCTGATCGGCCGACTATCTTGACGCTTGTTTTTACGGGGGGTTGGCTATATAGTCATTATCTACATATTTTGCTCAATCGTAAACTGACGGATTTAAAGAACCTTCGGATTCGAGGAATAACATATGGACTTTCAAAAAAGCTCTATACAAATCGTTGCCGCTTTATCACTTCTCTTAATTACGGTCTTATTTCAAACAGTACAATCAAAAGACCAGGACTTCGGATACCAAAAGGGTAATGAGAATACCATTTTGGTAAATAGTCATTCTCAAGCTCAAAAAAAAGAAACATCTCTTACCGATAAAAAAACTGTGCCAACCCCTATGTATATCAATTCCCATATGCACACGACACACATCGGCTTTGATGATACCGAATACCGCAGCAAAGTTTTACAAGAGATGGATAAGAATCACATAGCAAAAACTATTTTGCATATTAATGAACCCAATGACATCGAAACTTGGATTAAAGTGGCACCTAAAAGATTTCTGGCAGGTCCTTCGTTTCCCTGTTTCAAAAAAAATAACGATGGTCAACATTCCTGCGCATGGGATGAAGGAATCTGGCCGAGTATCGAGTGGTTAACAGAAAATTATGAGAATGGAAATTTCATTATTATGGGCGAAATGTTTTTCGTCTATGCCGGCATTTCGCCATCAGACTCGAAGATGGACAAATACTGGAAGCTGGCTGCCGAAATGGATATACCTGTTATGATCCATATTAATCGTGGACCACCAAAAGATTCTCCTATACGCTCTAATGGCTGTTGCCCTAAATTCAATTCAGAATTAGGTAATCCAGAATTACTGCGACCGATTCTCGAACAATATCCTAGCCTAAGAATATCGTTACAGCACGCGGGTTTTCCAGCACTGCCTTCTTTAGATAATATCGACTATTTAGAAGAAACATTTTCGCTGATGCGTGACTACCCGAATATTTACGTTGATATGACCGCTCTCAACGTTGTGCCGCCTTCTTTCGTACATGAAGCCGCGGTAAAAGCGTTTTTAAAAGAGGGTTTTATTGATAAAATAATGATGGGTAGTGATAACTGGCCAATTGCACCAATCATTGAACGGTATAAAGGATTTAAGTTTCTTACCGAAAAACAAAAATCTGGAATATTTTACAACAATATAGTTAGGTTTATTGGCCTGAAAGAAAACCATACATCTCTGCTGAAAACGAAGTAAGCAATGGTCGATCCATCGATAGCGTCATTTTAGACTTTAATTTCCTTATACTGAAGTGCTACTTGTTTAGCAAAGTATTTTCAGCAAAAATACGTTTTGTGGCATAATTTCGGTGTCGGCCTAAAGACAGCGAAAGCGTCACTTTCGCCGCAATAACATTTCAAAGAAACTATATTCATGATGATCTGGCGTGCTCACTCAGTAAAGTCTCGCACTCAGTCACTCAAACATGTCAGGCTGCTCAGCGACAATAACATCAAACAAGGGCTTAAATTGAAATTGCCCGGCAACGCTATTACCGACCACGTTAAAGGTAGCCGCAGCCGCTTCATTAGAAATTAAAATAGGTTTTCCAGCGGCTTCGGCTAATAGTTGTGCCTGGCAACTGCGCTCCATTGTAATGTACCACCATGCCGCGGCTTCAACTGATTCTCCAACCGTAATCAAACCGTGGTTTTGCAAAATAGCGGCTTTTTTACTGCCCAGTCGTTCGGCTAATAATTCACCTTCGCTAGTATCCAATACCACACCATTAAATATATCAAACAGCACATGGTCATTATAAAACGCGCAGGAATCCTGGGTGATCGGATCTAACAAACGGCCCAGAGTTGACCAGCTTTTACCGTAAATGGAATGGGCATGGGCGGCAGCGACTACCTCAGGGCGAGCTGCATGAATTCGTGAGTGAATGGTAAAGGCCGCGCCGTTTAACAAACCTTGCCCTTCGACCACTTCCCCTTGATGATTGACCAATAACAAATGTGACATCTTAATTTGTTTAAACGATACACCCATGGGATTGACCCAAAAATGATCGGTTTTTTCGGGATCCCGCGCGGTGATATGACCTGCCACCCCTTCATCGAAACCAAATTTTCCAAACAACCTGAATGCCGCGACTAATTGTTGTTTACGGTGGAGACGTTCTTGAGCATTTGTTCGAGTATCGTCATCGCCTGGTAAGGCATCTGCGTTCATTACAATGTCATTAATTATATCACTCAAAACAAGTCTCCCAAATTGTGTTTTGTCGAGTTAAAGATAGTCGGTGTTCAATAGGATTGCAATGATAGCTTAAATATTGGCCCAGTGTATATTCAATCACCGGCATATCTAACCATATTGATAATATCTACAGAATCGAACATAAACAGCCATTAGCAATGATCGCCATTTACTTAACTCTATCCATACTATAAAGCCAATTGGAGAGCCTCAAGAGTTTTCTAAAAATAGACCCAATAAAAATCACCGTCTCGGTTAAAAAAAAGATATTTTCCGTCGAGACTGATGGTCGGGCTATACACACTGCTGCCATTATTAATTCTTTGGGTGAAAATGTTTTGAAAATATTTCCTATTTAAGGATATTTATCCTCAAATAGGAATTTTTTGCTGACAATAATTTATTTGAAGCCAATAACTACCGCTAGCATACTAACAGTCTATCTATGGCATAGCTCTTGCAGTCTGTCTCTATTCCTATTATTCAGAGAGCTAATAAACGATGCTATTAATAAAAAGAATCGCAATTTTGGGATTAACCTTCGCCTATTTATCTGTTGCCAATGCGACATCTACAACGGATGAAATTGACCAACAAATATGGAAGCCGTTTATTGAGACCTGGAAAACAATGAATGCTGACAAACACACCAAACTATATCATCCTGATTTCACTCGAGTGTCCGAAAGTATGAACAAAGTAATTCCAGCAGAAGAATACCTCAATAGTATAAAGCGCATGATGGGTAAAAAGGGCGTAAGTTCGACAATCACATTTAAATTCAGATCTCGAATTCAGTCTGATGACCAAGCCTGGGAAAGTGGCGTGTATAAAGCGGTGATGCTCCATCCCGAAAAAGGTGAAAAGGTACAATACGCAGACTTTAACGTTCTTTTACAAAAGGTAGATGGTATCTGGAAAATTAAATTGGACCATGATAGACCATCGACACAAGCGGCGTTTGATGATCTACCATAAACAAAATCCGGTCGGATAGTCAATTAGACTCAAAGAAAGATAATTGCAGAGAATATCGACTAATAAAAGTAATACCCCAATAAATTCCAATGTGACCAAAACAACAATAGGCCAACATTCGCTAACATACCAGCCAAATACCATTTGTTGGCGTCTGTGCTTTTAAACCTGGTAAAGGCTGAATAAACCGTCAACACAAGCCCAAGCGATACCCGGAGCGAGTCATGCCGGCAGGCGCAAGCACCTTTTCCACCATATAATCCGCAAAATCCTGACCGCTAATTTGTTCGACAATATATCCGGCCAATGCAGAGCCATAATTAGAGTAGGCCCGTTTAAGACTAACGGGAAAAACCCGTAGCGGCAAAGCCGTTGCCAGGTGCTCACCCAGCGGTTGTTGCGATTTCGCAGATAGCGATAAATCGCTGTAAAATTTTTCTTCAAAGCCTGCTGTATGGGTGAGCAAATGTCGCAAGGTAGTTGGTTTGGAAAACGTCTGGGCAACCTTAAATAATTTCAGATACTGGTTAACATCTGTGTCCAGGTCCAGAACACCTTTCTCAACTTGTTGTAACACCGCGATTGATATAAACACTTTAGAAACAGATGCAATACGAAACACCGTATTTTGACCGGAAACCGGCGTTTGGTTTGCCAAGTTTGCCATTCCGTATCCTTTTACCAGGTCGTCGAACCTGGCTCTTACCAGGCTCACAGATATGCCATTGCGAACACAGAGCGACGACAGCGAATTCAATACCGATGAAAACTGGCTGGTCGAAATCAGGATACCTTTATGATCAATATTCTTATCGTTGAAGATGAAGCAATCGTGGTACGAAGAGTCAAACGGTTGCTGGCCGAGACCTTAACCCTTCCTCATAAAATCCATCACAAAGATACGCTGGACGAAGCAAAAGAGTAATTAACTGAGCATAGTATTGATTTGCTTTTGCTCGATCTTAATTTATTCGGTAGTGATGGTTTTGAATTACTGCAACATGTGCTGGCAAGTGCATTTCAAACAATTGTTATCTCGGCCAATACGGACAGGGCCGTTGAAGCTTTTGAGTACGGGGTGTTGGATTTTGTGGCAAAACCATTCAATCGGGAAAGGCTGACAAAAGCTATTGAACGCTTTACCAACAAGGAAGTGAAACATGACAACAAAACACGATATCTGGCGGTTCGCACGTCTACTGGGTTGAAGCTGTTACGATTATCTGATATCAGTTATATACAGGCTAGCAACAATTATTCTTCGCTAAAATTATTTAACGGTAGGGAATATTTGCACGACAAGTCCTTGAGTGCTTTACAGCAAATACTGCCGCCGAATTACTTTCGGGTACACAAGTCGTATTTGATCGATGTGGATAATATTAGCAACTTAACAAGCCTGGTCGGAAGCCGGTACCAATTGACCCTGAATAATGGCGTGACCATTCCCGTGGGCCGTAGTCGCATAACAGCGTTAAGAGACAAACTGGATGTTAAATCACACTAGACAAAAGGAATAGGCCGCACCGCGCCATCGGCTTTTTGGTTAAGCTGCCACCACATAAAATGTGAGCCATATAAATTACTCATCAAAAATCATGGCAGTTTCGATACAAAACGGAACCTTGTCACATAAATCTATATTGTAACCTTACTAGGTTTAACCATTCAGGGTTCGTTCATCTCCTCAACAAGATACTAGTGTTTCAAACCAGTATTCTAGGTCCAGAGCAATGACAAATACCTTATGGAAACTTCCAGCAACCTCTTCGCAAAAATTTGTGGGCCAAGGGAATAAATTACTATCTTTAGTAATACCGCACATTCCTATTAAGCAGCTTGTTCACCATATTCGTTTTTTTGATAAGAAATCTTTTGACTTTGTGGGTGAAGTGGAAATGGCTGAAATAAGTGAAAAATACCTTAGAAAACTTTTCGACTTGAAAAAAAATGATCCAGTGCTACTAAGTTATGCTATTACTCATAGACAAAAAAAGTACATGGAAAAACTCTCTGGACTAAAAATTAACCTGGGAAAATACGACTATTTTATGGAAGGATAATCTGTAAGCTGTTTGGAGTATTCAATTAGCTCCGGAAAAAATTCAAAGAAATCACTCTGTAAATCATCAAAGTTGGCGGTAATTTCCTCCGATGACCCACAAAGCGGATTTTCTCGATTGAATCTCCGAACCATTCTTTGGCTTATTCCATTGAGACCGAATGAAATCCCCTCCATCGTTTGATAATTTTCCAACCAATTCCCTTTGACCAAATAAGGAATGATTTTTCTGCTGTTAGCGGGTAACTGTTGATAGCTCCTTTGCAATTGGATATAAAACTCCTGAACAAAATCCTTCAATGG
>CAZOBX010000235.1:0-9368 GCA_964578045.1 uncultured Kangiella sp.
TTTTATCATTCGCCATCTTCTCTATTTTTAAGGTTTCTCTGGCTTCAGAAGATGGAAGTTTATACAAAACAGACTCCGTACTTTCTTTAAATATCATAAGTGCTTTATCCATATTTTCACCATCACTGAGTGCTCTCATTAGTCTGTTGTGAGCAGATACTTCAGCTTCAATAAGTGACGCATCAAGATTTGTTGAAGCGTATTCTTGTCTAACTTGGTAAAGAACAACCTCAACAAGAGGTACAGCTGAGGCGGCCATTAATATAACTTGTTTTACGTCCTTATTTCCTACTGCTACTTTTGCTGTAACTATTCCTCCTTGGCTATGTCCAAATAGAATAAAATCCTTAAATACATGCTCTTTATGTGACTTAAAAAAGTCCATAATTCTTTCTAAATCTTCTGAATGGTCTTCGATTGTGCTAGTCGAGAATCTACCTGTACTTGTACCTACACCTCTATCATCATAACGGAAAGTAGCAATACCTTGTGAACCAAGATGCTCGGCAATTACCTTAAAGATTTTAAAACCATCAAGAGTCTCATCTCTGTCCTGCGGTCCACTTCCAGAACTCATAATTACTAGTGAATTTAATTTCTGCTGAGTTGGAAGGGTTAAAGTTCCACCAATTTTAACACCATTCGCTTGTATGATTATGTCAATCTCATTCGTGCTTGTTATCGATTCGTTTTGATTCGCATTAAGATTGGTAATGGAACAAAACATCACGGCTGTAAATCCAAGTATTCTAAATGATTTAATATATCTATTCATATCTATCCATATCTATAATATTTATTTGCAGAGGTATAGGCGGATTAAACGTAAGCGATAAGCCGAACATCATTAAGCCGCTTGCTCATGTGGATGCTCCTGATTGAACGGTAACAACGCTTCAATCGCCTCAAGCGTTTGTGTCTGAGGTAATTGTGTGAAAACCGTTTTTAAATACTGATAGGGTTCCAGTCCATTCGCCTTGGCTGTTTCAATCAATGAATACAAATGAGCACTCGCGTTAGCGCCATTGACCGTATCACTTTGCTCAGGGTCGAACCTCTATAACTCACTGTTATTATTAACTATCAACTTTAATATAACGGTATTTATCCGCTTAAACTAACCTTTTTAGTATCAAAAAGCAGGCTGTAAGAAGCAGAAGATTCTTTTACAACACAAGCATCATCGACAAGTTGGATCACTCGGTTTTGGCCTTTCATGGCGAGCGACTCAATAAACGCTTCAGTAAAATCTAATCCACCGACCACAAGACTTTTTGTCCACTTTTCTTCTTTGTAAACTTTATCTTGCTTTAGTGTTTTATTGACCCACTTGGCTCGACTCATTTGCAAACTATCTTCGCTATCCAATGACAATAACTGGCATAACCGCTTTGTGTTAATCAGTCTATATCGCTTCGATGGGTTTTGTAATTCAAAATACCCGCCGTGAAGCCAATCTTTAGGATGATTAACAACACCTACTCTCACCCTATTCAAATCAATATAGATCAAACATTGCATTAAATATTGGTCTGTGTCAATCGCAGTCGCGTGACAACGATCATCCCAATAGGCGCCCTTTCTCTTTTTACGACAATTGAATTCCTGCGCCGTTCGACCGGCAATGAGCTGCATGCTTTTGGCAATGGATTGATGTGAGTCGTCTTCGACAAGTAAATGAATATGATTCGAAGTGATAGTGTAATTTAGAATACTCAAACCAAAGCGCTTTTTTGCTTCAAATAACCTATGCTTCCATCGGTCTCGATCACGTTTAAATTTGAGCAAAAACTCTTTGTTGTGGCATCGATGAACGATGTGCCAAATATTTCCTGCGGTAAAATAACGATTCGCCCTCGCCTAAAGCACCTACTGTTGGTGTCATTTGCCTTCTTCCTTAAAGCTATGAAAAACACCCTAAAAACACACTTGTAAGCGTTAAATAGACCATTATTTTAACACTTTATTTCATATAATCAATCGGTTATGGAGGTCCGACCCTGCCCGATCTCATTCGTTGAACCTAACTAACAAATGGCTTGCGCTTGGCATCGTTCCGAATCTTCATGCGTTTTTGAGTCTCGTTGCTGGTCGACCATTCGTCCAATGAACCAAATAAACGGCTCGACTTGGCCGTTTAACACACAGGTCCCCTTGCAAATGCTATGAAGCAACCCCTGTACATCAGATGAGCACAAGGCGGAAACTGCTCCCTTGTCTGTGAGAAGCAATGAACACGAAGGCAAACCAGATATCTTATGAGCACTCAATGTGATGTTTCCGTCGTTGAATAAGATTGTGATTGGCTCAGACTGTTCGGAAACTCTAACAGACAAGGCTAGATTCGGAGTTGGACCAGAGATCTTTGCCACCGACTTTTTAAGGTAATTAGAGAAGGTGTTGGCCCACTCTTCCACTTCAGAATGCGCCAGGCTTAAGTCCTTTAGTTCATCTTTGGCAGTCACTAGCAGCGTATCAGCTTCACGTTCCGCTTCGATGAGGGCTTCAAGGGTCTTGTCTACGTCCTCTCGTGTATGAGCAGCCGAGCAAATGAGTCTTAGGCGACCTCGTCCACTTTCCACAATTGGATAGGTCACCGCCGATGTTTGAACGCCACGCTTATATAACCCCTGTACGATAGCAAAAAGTTTATCTTTGTCGCTAAAATGCGGAGTGACGATGGGTCCGTCTCCCGTCCCTAGATCATACCCCGCATCTTCGAATCGCTGGCGCATGTAGCGGGTCGTATCCCAAAGTCGCTCTCGCAACTCGTCGTCCGAACTAAGCCGGCGCAAAGCGGTTAGTGCTGCGGCAATATCCGCAGGACTAACCGAAGCCTGAAAGATGTATGCTCTTGCTGATGACCTCAACAGGTCTACGTACTCTTCCTTCGCGGCAACAACTCCACCAAGGCTGCCTAGCGCTTTGCTGAGTGTCGTCATTATGAAGTCTACCTGATCTGTGATCCCTTGAGCAGCACAAATGCCAGCTCCACGTTCGCCGTAAAAACCGAATGAATGCGCTTCATCAACCAAAACGAGTGCATTATATTTCTTCGCAGTGCGTACGATTTCTGCAACCGGTGCAGCTCCTTCTCCCATGCTATAAACGCCTTCGAGAACAACAAGGATAGTATGGTAAGCCGATACTTCCGACTCAAGCACTGATTCCAGATCGGATGCGTTGTTGTGTTGAAATATTCTAATCGTTGCGCCACTAAGTCGAGCGCCATCAACAATAGATGCGTGACAGAGCTGGTCTATAACAACAACATCGTCTTTGCCAAGAATTCCTGCAACCACCCCGACATTTGCGGTATATCCTGTCGGGAACAAACAAGCACTAGGCTTTCCTACTAATTCTGCAAACTCTGTTTCGAACTCCAGATGGAGATCGGTTAAACCTGACGCCGCTGCAGACGTTCCCATTCCGGTCCCAAAACGCTCTAAAGCGGAAGAGGCTTCCTCAATAACTTTCTTATCGCGGTTCAAACCAAGATACAGATTGGTTGTCCAGATAACGGCCTCTTGTTCATCATCATTATACACATCGGTAACAGTACCTCTGGCCGCGCTGCCAGTACGTAGTACCTTGCTGTATGGGTTTCTGCGAAGGTCGTTAACCATACACATCACCTCCTGTACCAACTTACTCTTATCATTAGCAGACCAGGAGGGCGCATTTGCAGCCTGAAACGTCGGATGGCTAGACTGTATATGTGATTGAAAGCTGGCAAGTGAATCTGTAGCTACACCACGCACTTTTTTAATCGAGCCGTTATCACCTCTATCACCCATCATGTCGATAATATAATTGACCAGAGCATTTGGGGTGGAATGGTCAATTATCACCTGAGAAGGCAGCGTTCGCTCCAAAATCTTGGTTAATCGACTGTTCAACTCCAATGTTGTTAGCGAGTCGAGGCCTAGGTCATCGAATGAGTTGTCCGGCGATACCTGTTTTGGATCACTAAAATTAAGGAGAGAGGCCACCTCGCTCTGAATGATCGACAGTATCGCCGCTTGCTGTTCGTTCCTAGAGCCTATCAGACGTTGTATCAGACCGCTGGGGCTGTTGATAGAGTCGGCACTTAAGCCCGAGTCAACTGCACGTCGTTCAAAATGACAATCCTCTTCTAGGTTCATGAGCTTCTTGCGGTCGAGCTTTTCATTGGGCAAAAGAGGCAACTCCTTGAGGTGCTTCACAATTTGGGGAACCATATATTTTGGCAGTCGTTGTGCTAAAAATCCTTTGACTGCCGCGTCTGTTACTGTTTCGTCCTGACTCACAACATACACTACGAGTATTTTCTGACCAATACCGCCATCTACGGCTGCAGCTGCTGCAGCGACAACACCTTGCATCGATTCAAGTGTTGACTCAATCTCTTCAAGCTCGATTCGGAAGCCCCTGATCTTTACCTGTTGGTCGACTCGGCCAAGAAATTCAATCTCTCCGTATTCTGTCCACCGACACAAATCCCCCGTTTTGTACAGCCGATTATCTGGAATCAGAGCATTAGGCTCCACCTCGATGAAACGTTCATTAGTTAGAGCTTCATCGTACAAGTACCCTCGCGCAAGCTTGTTTCCTGCTAAGTACAGTTCTCCCGCTACCCCAGCAGAAACTGGTTGCATAGCGTCGTCTAAAATGTACGAACGTGAATTTGGCACTGACTTTCCAATCGTAACCACCTTAGCGCCTGGTGTGACCTCGATAATTGTCGAATAAACAGTATCTTCGGTAGGACCATACGCGTTGACCACTCGCGGCCCCGACTCCAGCGCGTGAATCTGCTCAACCAGTGATCGTTTAAGCACATCGCCGCCAAAAACGAGACACAGAATCCCCTCAAGTAATCTTTCTGTCGAGAATTCTGTTGAAAGCAAGGCCCGCATCGACGATGGGACCATTACGCATGTTCTCACCTGGTCTAATGAAGAAAGTTTTGGCAGCTCAAGTACGTTCTTCGCTAGTATTACGGTGCCACCAAGTGACAAGGTTCCCATAATTTCCATAACCGAGGTATCGAAACAGACTGAGGCAGCGGCAAGCACCCCTTTGAGCTCTTCATCATCTAACAGCTCGCGCATCGACTGGCTCATGGCCACAACACTTCTGTGCTCAACGGCGACTCCTTTTGGTCGTCCTGTAGAACCCGATGTATAGATGACATATGCCAAATCGCTCGCTGATGGTTCTACCGAGCTATCCGTCTGATCACCCACCTTATCGATCCACACTAGCTCACGCACCCCCTTACATAGGTTAGCGGAGCTGTCGCCATCCACAATAGCTGCCACTGCGCGAGAGTGCTCTAGCATGTATCGCACCCGATCTTGTGGATATGCTGGATCTAACGGTACATATGCACACCCAGCTCGCATCACGCCAATTAAAGCTGCTACAAGTTCCCAAGAACGGTTCATACACACCCCAACCAACGATCCTGGCTCTACGCCACGACTCTCAAGCTCGCCCGCAATCGCGCTAGCCCGTTTCATTAGACGATTAAAGTCGATCTTGGTCTCGCCATCGATGATTGCCACCCGTTCGGGATGTTCTAGCATTTGTTTTGCGATCAACCCGCAGACTGTCTCCCCCAAGTCGTATTCCTCATGTGTCAAATTCCCCCCATCGACAATGTTGTGCACTTGCTGTTCGTTTAGCATTAGCCTCGGCTGACCTGCAGGAGTTATATCTGGGCGCTCACTTTCGTCAGTTTGATCTCCAATCTTTGACTCCATCAGTCTTTGCAAGTCTTGGGCAGCCATCCCAATTATCTTTTCGGCATCTTTCACACCTGCTGCAGTCAGCATATCTCGTCGATTGATAGCAATTTCTCTTGCGGAAGAACCCGCATTAAACCGAGCTAATTTATCGGCGTTGGTTAATAGTTCGCTAAAAAACTGAGTTAACTTATCCATCTTTTTTTCCTTTTTTTATTAGTGTTTAGTTAGACTTAAAAAAGCAGTTGAATCTCATCGCTTTCAGATTTCGCCTTTATGTACAATAGGCACTAGGTTTTTCACGTCAAATGCTCATTGTCAGTCCGCGGAAGCAAATGATTTTGCCCCATAAGAAGGCATTTCATTCGCTGTCAATGAAATCTACGGCAAGATTTTTAGATTTATTTTGCTAGGAATAATATGAATATTATTCCTGATGAACCTAATTTCATACCTTTGTTAAAATGATAAAACTGCCGGGTTGGGAGGTATGTTATCGAATCAGTTAGAATCGAGTTAGTAAAAAAGTGACAATTTGTGTAAATTTAACCGCATAGCGTAAATCTCGGGTGGCTTGCCCCCGAGCCTGAGGGATCGACACATATTTTCATATGTATATCTTAGCCCATTCTAATTCATCAGCAATAGTGCTAATGGGTTGGAGGGTTAATTTAATTTTCTTTTTCATTATTCTACAACCAACATAAAATAATGAAAGCACTCTTCTGTCTCGTATCGTATTGGCTTGAAATTGATAGTGCAGATTTTGTCTTTCTGCATTCCATCCAACGATCCATGCAACAAAAGAGGCCAGCATGCCTATGAGAAGTAATATTTCAATCCTTCTGAGAATCCGTCAGGGTCGGACCTCCATAACTCACTGTTATTATTAACTATCACCTCTAATATGACAGTATTTATCCGCTTAAACTAACCTTTTTAGTATCAAAAAGCATGCTGTAAGCAATAGAAGGTTCTTTTACAACACATGCATCATCGACAAGTTGGATCACTCGATTTTGGCCTTTCATACCGAGCGATTCGATAAACGCTTCGGTAAAATCTAACCGACCGACCGCAAGACTTTTTGTCCACTTTTCTTCTTTGTAAACCTTATCTTGCCTTAGTGCATCACTGACCCACATGGCTCGACTCAGTTGCAAATCATCTTCACTATTCAATAGCAATAACTGGCATAACCGCTTTGTGTTAATCAGTCTATATCGCTTCGATGGGTTTTGTACTTCAAAATATCCGCTGTGAATCCAATCTTTGGGATGACTAACGAAACCCGCTCTCACCATATTCAAATCAATATAGATCAAACATTGCATTAAATATTGGTCTGTATCAATCGCGGTAGCGTGATAGCGATCATCCCAATAGGCGCCCTTTCTCTTTTTACGATAATTGAATTCCTGCGCCGTTCGACCAGCAATAAGTTGCATGCTTTTGGCGATGGATTGATGGGAGTCATCTTCGACGAGCAAATGAATATGATTCGAAGTAATGGTGTAATTTAGAATACTCAAACCAAAGCGCTTTTTTGCTTCAAATAACCAATGCTTCCATCGGTCTCGATCACGTTTAAATTTGAGAAAAAACTCTTTTTTGTGGCACCGATGAACGATATGCCAGATATTTCCTGCGGTAAAATAACGATTCGCCCTCGCCTAAAGCACCTACTGTTGGTGTCATTTGCCTTCTTCCTTAAAGCTATGAAAAACACCCTAAAAACACACTTGTAAGCGTTAAATAGACCACTATTTTAACACTTTATTTCATATAATCAATCGGTTATGGAGGTCCGACCCTGCTCGAATGCGACTTACCGGATTGTGAATTTTATGTTTTATTTCGAGTTAATTACATCTGCAATCTTTTGGTGTTCTACCATGACATCACGATCATTTTCTAGGTTAATATCCGCCACACTTTTGAAACGTTTTATTTCCTTTAATGTATCGACATGTCGATCGGAATTATACAAACTTTGAACTAATCCTGACGAAGCTAAATGACTCGATGGTCGCAATTTAGCTAATCCTGAAAAGCTCTTAACGCCAAGTTCCCAGTTTTGTGTTCGAGTCGCAATTCCGCACAGTAATAGCCAAGCGGACGAACTTTTAGGGTCTTTTTCAACCATATCTAAAAGTAATTTACTAGCTTCTAAGATTTCCCCTTTATTTAACATCAATTTAGCTTTTTCTAAGCTCATAAATTGTATCCTCTTCCTAGCTTGGTTCCAGTAATCTATAATTTATCCATACAGCGCCATGAAACACAACCAAGCATACATTGTGCCCAACTACCTCCCCAAACACCTTTTAATTTTAGCTTTTTCGCAAAGTTTCTCACAATCAGAAATCTCTTTTTGACAATCATCGTCTTCATCATCACATTGTTCAATCAAATAATCTGTAGCGAACCGAATTATTGTCCCCATTATATCAGCTGAAGCTGGCAAATCTGGTAAAACTGAGGAGTTGTTTTTAGGCTATAAACCAAAGATTTTATTTTAACTTTATTCAACCCTTTTTTTTCAGCCGACTCGTAATAGCACTAATTAATTTCGGCACTAATATAAACCATTGAACATATCCTAGACAAACAAATATCAACCAGTGAAAAAACCAATAAACATATATATTATTAACCAAAATCGCTACTGGAATAATTATAAACGAGCTTAGTATACTGCTAGGAAAATTAGTAAGTAATATGCCAAGTAATAGTGTTATGTGCTTTTCATTATCTGGTTGCCACACAAACAATCCTAAAATAAGAATAATTAGTGAAAGACACAACCATGTATAAATTAGTTTATTTTTAATTGTCATTACTATTGTATGTTAAAACCTGACGAAATTAGTTAATTTAACCAATCAAGAAACACCCCATCATTCTTTCCTGATTAAATTACCAGGAATTTCTTCTATCAATTCAAAATAACGCGACATGAAAAATTAAAAATAATCAGTTCTACTGTCCTTATTCTGGACTAAATTTGTAACATCGAATAACTATTGGATCGAAACCTAGAACCTTTCTTTCGGTTAAGCAAAATGTCGATACTTTTGTGGGACATTGGCCCTATTCGGGGTGTTATATATTTTTTCTTATTCAACCAATATTCACCAAAAAATCTCAATCAGCATCAATATATATGCAAAAGAAAGGAAAAAAAGTGGTACAAATGTAAATTTGGCGGATTGTAAAAGATAACGATCTCGCCTAATTTCGTAAATGGTAGGTTTCTTTTTTCGAAAGCGCCGCCTAATGGTGAGATATAACATACCGATCATGTCAATATACATAACTAAATACATAGAAATAAATAAATGAAGCCCCTTTCCTAGAGGTGGCAACAAAATGGAAACTCCATGAAAAGCTATTTGATTTGCCAAAAATATGTCAGTTATTCTGAATCCAACACTTAAACATAGCCCCAAAATAACAATTCTTCTGAAACATATATCAACAAACATTAGTATTTTTTGGTTCATTAGTCGAACAATCCGAAGAATCCCGCAGTAATACCCGCAACACCACACCCCGCCTTTGAAAATGCAGCGGATGGTTTTAGATCAAAATACCCGCCGTGAAGCCAATCTTTAGGATGATTAACAACACCTACTC
>CAZOBX010000236.1:0-9271 GCA_964578045.1 uncultured Kangiella sp.
CTTTGGACAAAAGGAACTCGCAAGAAAGCGAAGCGTTGCGAAACCGTTTTTGACCCTATGAATCTATTAATTGGCAAAATTAATTTTGATAGTTTTCACCCCCATTCTATCCTTCCCCCTAAAAAAGTGAAGGGACTAGAGAGGTCCGCTACTCGAACATCGGAGCAACCCAAAACTATTCAACAATCTCCTTTAGACATTAATCGGATAAATCCGGTAAACTTAACAAAACCGCCCATAGAGCTAATAACAATGAATAACAAAACAATACTACTGGTTTGCTTATTAAGCATTGCTACATTTAGTCAAAACGTTTTATCTGAATGTCAGTTAATAACTAATATAAAAGGACAAACGCCGGTCTCTTCATCGAGCAAAATAGCCGAATTCGATTGGCTGGCTTTTGAAAACGGCAAGATACTAGCATCCGGTAAAAAATCAGAAGTCACCCAATATGACCGCTGCAACAAAATAGACGGTCAAGGACAATACCTGCTGCCGGGATTAATCGATGCCCATGGACATGTCTCCGGACTTGGCAATGAAATGCTTAGAGTTAAGCTTAGAGATGTTCAGTCAGAATTATTGGCGGTCGAAAAAGTAAAAGCTTTTGCAGCGAAAAATAAAAAATCAGCCTGGATATTAGGCAGAGGTTGGAATCAGGTCTTGTGGCTTAATAAATCATTCCCCTCAAAAAATTCATTGGATAAAACTGGAATCAAAAGACCCATCCTTCTTAGGCGGATCGATGGTCATGCCGCATGGGTGAATAGTAAAGCTCTGGAAATTGCCGGTATAACCCGCTCCACCCCCGACCCACAAGGTGGAAAAATCGAAAGAGATGCTCAAGGCGATGCGACTGGTTTGTTGATTGACACGGCAATCGGTTTAGTTGGAACAAAAATACCAAGTCCCTCTTTTCTCGAACAGGACTACGCTTTTGATAAAGCATTTTCCCACCTATTATCATTAGGCATCACCAGCGTACATGATGCAGGCGTCAACAAACTCGATTTAGAAATTTACATGAACCGAGTAGAAGGTGAAAAACTGCCAATTCGAATATATGGCATGTTGAGCGCTTCCAGCCCCGAACTTTATGAATGGCTAGAAGGCGGAACCTATCAATCCAGCGACGATTTCCTATCTATCAGCAGTGTAAAAGTATACTCCGATGGTGCTTTAGGAAGTAGAGGTGCCGCGCTACTCGCACCTTATTCTGACGATATCGATAACAAAGGACTGCTGATTACCAAACCAAAAGATTTGGATAAACTTGTCGAAGATATTATCGCTAAAGGATTTCAGGTTAATGTACATGCCATTGGCGATCGCGGCAATCGACTTGTTTTAGACGCTATCGAAAAAGCCTATAAAAAAGTAGGTGGGAGGGAACTAAGGAATCGAATTGAGCATTCTCAGATCGTCTCGCTGGATGATATTCCCAGATTTAAACAACTCGATATGATCGCATCCATCCAACCAATATTCGCCACTAGCGATATGAATATGGCTGGCGACCGGTTGGGTGATGAACGATTAAAAGGCGCTTACGCCTGGAAAAAATTTATCCAGCAAGGCACGGTTATCGCATCCGGTTCTGATTTTCCAGTAGAGTTGGCCAATCCTTTCTACGGATTACATGCAGCCGTGACTCGGCAAGATCGCAATAATCTACCAGAAGGCGGATGGTTACCGGGGGAAAAAATAACCGCGGCACAAGCCTTAAAGAGTTTTACTTTAGATGCCGCCTTTGCCGCACACCAGGAAAAAGTACTGGGCTCATTGGAAAAAGGTAAGTGGGCTGATTTTATATTGGTGGATCGCGATGTGATCAAAGGTAAAGGACCAGATATTTGGAAGACCAAAGTTTTGCAAACCTGGATTGCTGGGGAGATGAGGTATGAGAGTGATTGATATGTTCAAATAGCAGACATTAAAAACAAAAAAGATTTAAATAATTATTCACCACGGAGACACGGAGGAACGGAGAAAAGAAAAGTGATAAAGTAAATAGGTACGTAACTATCTAAAATTTAAAGTGTTTGTCTTTTTTCTTTTAACTCCGTCTCTCCGTGCCTCCGTGGTGAAATTTGTTTTTGTCTGTTATTCGAACTATAGAGCCCCCAACATAGTATCAACGTCACTAACACCAAAAGGATCCTCGGGACAATTATCCATCAAACCCGGCTCAATAAACTGTGACTTAATTTCGCCATCAACCACATGCATCGAATAACGCCAGGAACGATCACCGAAACCAAGATTTTCCTTTTTAACCAACATACCCATCAAACGGGTAAAATCCCCGTTACCATCGGGCAACATTTTGACTTTTTCGATGCCTAAATTTTTGCTCCATTGAAACATGCTAAATGCATCATTAACGCTTACACAGTAAACTTCATCGATGCCCTTGGCTTTTAATTCATCATACTTTGCTTCATAACCCGGTAAGTGAGTACTTGAGCAGGTTGGGGTAAATGCACCAGGTAAGGCGACGACGATAATATTTTTTCCAGCAAAAATGTCATCACTCGTCACATCTTGCCAGCGGAATGGGTTTTCGTGGTCAATACTCTCATCACGAACTCGGGTCTTAAAAATAACTTGTGGGACTTTGCGGCTCATATTCATTCCTCAGATAGGCTGGTTAGGTTGCCAGAGCGACTTTTTGACAAAAGTCGCTCAATAGACAGCCAGAATAAGCCTGACGTTAAAGATTGTAAAATATAACATTATGATGAAGTTGATAGCGTATATCTATGCTAAGAAACCAACTAAGATACGGACCAATGGATTGCAAAAATATCACCCTGCCTTAAACGGTATTAGCCTGGCATACAGAAGAAATTGAGTTTATTGCCATCTAAATCTCTAAAATAACCAACATAAAAACCGCCTTCGCCTCTGGGCCCAGGTTTGCCTTCATCGGTGGCGCCAAGGGAAATCGCTTTTTCGTAAAGCTCATCCACTTTATTGGTTGAATCAACCACCAAAGCAATCATGACTCCATTGCCCACACAAGCATCTTTACCATCAAAGGGTTTGATAATGCTCAATGCCGGTTGATCCGGCGCAGTCGCCCAAGCGATAAAGCTATCGCTTTCCATAAAACGGCCTGCGCCTATTTCACCAAGAAGTGCATCGTAAAAAGCAGCGGATTTTTCAAAGTCATTAGTGCCTAATGTCACGTAGCCAATCATATCGTTCTCCTTTACCTTTACCTTTAGATTTTCGACTGAAAACTCATACTAACACCTGAGGGTGTTTTGATATAATAAATCCGCTCTCCATGGGCGTCGACCGGACCATAAGGCTCGAGTCCGTTGGATTTGGCATTTTCAGCAAACTCATCCGCATCGTTCACAATAAGCTGCAACATGATGCCCGCAGGCATTTCATTGGACGCTTGCCAACACTCAACCCAGGAGGATTTATCCGCTGTCGCAAAAACGCCACCCAGGAAATCTTCATGAGGTTCAAAGGTGTTTTTGAGCCCGAGTTGTTGTTCAAAAAAAGCCATATCTTCTTTAGCTTTATCGCTGACACTACAAAATCTTATACCGATAATATCCATTGTTCGCTTCCTTTTGTGATTAATTGATTTGAGTGGGACTAACGGCTTGCTGTCGATTTTTGTCTCGTTGAAACAATCCAGATATCATAGAAATGACTAATCCAATGATAAATACCGTCGCAAACATCACCAAGAAATTAACCATAGGATTCATAAACATTTCTTTTTCACTTTCAATTTTCGCGATTTGGGCGATTATTTCCTCTGCGGCTGCGCCACTGTCTCGGATCCCTTGAAGATAATATTCATAATATTGATCCATAAATTCTGGCGAAATGTAGGTCACATAAACCACATTATAGATACCGAACATTAACCCAGCGATGGCGCTTATTCCCAAACCCAAAGTGAAAATCCTGGTAAAACCGATCACTTCCGTCGGATGCTGTTTTTGATATTCCTTGCTCGCAAAAAATATCACCAACAGACTCAAAACCATCGTGGAATAACCGATAATTTCGCCCATTTTGAACGAGTCGGGACCGTAACCAATAATAAACCCACTAATAACCGGTATGCCCACGATCACGGTTCCAGCGATAAGTCCAAATTTTAAGATGTGATTTTTCATTTTAAGCGATTTCCTTTTATGATTGACAAGTACGAAGACTTTGGTGCCATTAAATTAGCTCAAAATTGCCTCTCTTTACTATCACCCAAATGGGTGACGTCCAATGGATTGTATACCCGTTCCACCTCAAGATGCATATTTCAGCAATGCTAGACGCAATCCTATTTGAGGCATGGAATTTTAGGGCTAGTCATTTATGTCCAAGGATGGACTGTATGCAGGAAATGCAAGGAGCAATTTCCTGTCTAACTCAAAATTTCATAACGAATAAGAGGGTTTCTTATAGCCTCGCCTAAGAGCGCCCACTTTTGGTGTTCAACTGGTTCTTAAATTCAGTCGCCTAGCTGAACACTGAAACATGCATCTTGAGGTGGAACGGGTATATATTTAATGTATGATATTCAATAATTTAGCTTCGGCAACTGCCTGAGTTCGATTGCTCACGCCTAACTTATCAAACAGTCGGGTAAGATGCGTCTTAACCGTATTGGGAGAAATGGCCAAGCTTTTGGCAATTTCTTTATTCGTATAGCCTTGTGACAAAAAAACGATCATTTCTTGTTCTCGTCCACTCAATTTTTCCAACTGTTGCTGATCCAGCTCAGTCTTTTTTTCTACGTAAGTCACACTCTTTTTAGTAAATCGTCGTGAAATATAAAAGCCTATTAAAAGAAAAGCTGTGGCAACAGAAACCAGGTACAGCTCTAAGGTGAGTTTATGGCTGAAAAATTGAAATTCGAGAAACTTAAAAAAGCTTAAGCTAATAAACAATATTAATGCGTATTTGAGAATCAATCGCCACATATAATTTGAAAGATTATTTTATTCATTTCAACAATAATACTGCTTAATTTTTTTGATTTCTATCTAAAAATACCGATCAAACTAAACAAGCGGCTTTTGCCCGCCAGATGCTAAAGGCCGCTGATGATTTGGATATGGAGTTTGTTATTTGGTAGACCATTGCCGATTTTGATACTTTATGGAATAACCAATCAGCCCAAGATACTGTGGCAAAAATCTGGAAAGATATTGGCTTGTATGATGAAAATCAAAATATGCGTGCCGCTTTGCAAACCTGGGATGGTTGGCTAAATCGGCAGTATGATGGTGAATAAACTCTTTTATTCGTTTGTGTGACTAAAGGCTTATAATTTGTAACTTACAGACAGTTACCATAGATTAAAGCCAGAAAAATTAACCTAACTTATAAGGTAATCCTTTTTCCAGCGCACTCTGATAGCTGGACGTCCCATGGATTTTCTGCAAAAAAGCGGTTAAATTTGGATAATATTCTTTTAAATTGGCTCTTTCACAGGCTGCTTCTAATGGAAAACTCATCATTATATCGGCCCCGGTCATTTCATCACCAGCAAACCAGCCAGTATTCGCCAGTTCATTTTCCAGATAACTCAAATGCGTTTTTACATTGGGAGTGATAAACCCTTGCATGGTTTTATTGGCAATCATTTTAGCGATGGGTTTGATAAAAAATGGCATGGGCGCCGCTTTGATCTTATCAAATATGAGCGTCAATAGCATAAATGGCATGATCGATCCTTCTGCATAGTGCATAAACTCTCGGTATTTCAGGTACTGTTTAGTTCCAGCTTCTGGCACAAGTTTACCTTTGCCATAGGTTTCGATTAAATACTCAACAATCGCAGCCGATTCAGCAATACAATTCTCACCGTCAGATATCACTGGTGATTTACCTAGAGGATGAACCGCTTTTAACTCTTCCGGTGCAAGCATGGTTTCCGTATTGCGCTTGTAATGTTTGATTTTGTAATCAACACCCAACTCCTCCAATAACCAAAGAATGCGCTGAGCACGAGAATTTTCTAAATAATGTAGTGTGATCATTTGTAAGTCCCTAAATTCAAAATCAAAAGATAATTTCACCACGGAGATACGATAAAACAATTTTTTCTTACTTGTGAGCCATTGCTTTATTAATATACCCAGATTCCATTTAGACAAGAATTAAACTATTTTGGTCTATTATCTTTTCTCCGAACCTCCGAACCTCCGTGGTGAATAATTTTTTTAAGTTTTTATTATTTAAAATCCATGTTCTTTTCGCCAGCCTTCATCCACAAATTTAGTTAAATAGTTACGGATCCCGTCTGGTAAAATAACCACGCAATTCTGTCCTTCTTTTAGTGAGGCAGCCTGTTGCATCATCGCCATAATGGCAGTACCAGAAGAGCCGCCGACCAATAATCCTTCATCTCTCATTAATTGGCGAGCATATTTAAATGACTCTGTATCATTGGTCTTTACCCATGTATCGACCAACTCGCGATCGAGAACCTCTGGGATAAAATCGTATCCGATGCCTTCAACGTGGTATGGTTTTATTTCTTCTGGTCCCGCTAATAACGAACCTTCCGGATCCGCGCCAACAATAATGGCATTCGAGCATTTTTCTTTAATCTTTTTAGCAATTCCGGTTAACGTACCTCCGGTTCCTACGCCGATAACAACCATATCGACGTTATTGTCCAGGTCATCCAGTATCTCTTGTCCGGTACCCAGATAATGAGCATCAGGATTCGATGGATTGGAATATTGGTCCAAAATATGTGCATTCGGTAGTTCTTTTTGCAGCTTTTTAGCAATTTCGATGTGTGACTCAGGGTCATCCCAGGCAGCTTCAGTGGGTGTGCGAATAATTTCTGCACCTAAAGCTTCTAATACAACCTGCTTTTCCTTGCTCATTTTTTCCGGCATGGTGATAATGATTTTATAGCCTAATGCGGCCCCGGCAAGCGCCATACCGATGCCCGTATTTCCACTGGTAGCTTCGATTAAAGTATCGCCTCGCTTAATTCGTCCTGATTTTTCGGCATCCAATACCATCTGGCGCGCAATACGATCTTTGGTTGAACCGCCAGGATTCATGAATTCGCATTTGGCATAAACATTACATGCAAGAGAGCCGGTTATTTTATTGAGTTTGACTAGCGGGGTTTTACCGATTGTTTCAACAATATTATCGTAAAGCATTTAATTTTCCTGATTTATTAATCCGCGTGCATTCTAGCGGTTAATTGGTTAAATCAAAAGAACAACTTAGAGGATCCAACTCAAAAATAGCAACCTTTTGCTCCGAAATATTTAAAAATGACTTGATCTTTGGAATTCTCATCCTATAATGACGATTCGTCACATGACGATTCGTCATTTATGTTAATTTGAGATAAAGCATCCTATGAGTCCACGCAGTATCAGTGAAGCGGAGTTTCAACAAAGAGAGCTGGAACTAATCACTCTGGGTCGATCTTTGGTTGAAAAAGACTGTTTGACGACTCTCACTATCGATAAATTGGTGGCTGAATCTCGTTACTCAAAGGGCACTATCTACAAGCATTTTGTGGGTAAAGAAGATTTACTCATGGCTATTTGTAATACCAGCATGAAAGAATTGCAGGATATGTTTTGCCGCGCACTCAAATTTAACGGCAATAGCCGAGAACGAACCTTAGCAGTCATGGTTTCGTATGTGATATGGGCGAAATTACACCCTTCTCAATTATTTATCGTGCTTTCAGCTCATTCTCCTAGTGTCACTGCTTGCTGTTCTGACGCAAGAAACGATACCCATACCGTTCATGAAGCTCAATTAATGGGGCTGATGAACAAAGAAATTGAAAAAGCAATTGAATTGGGCGATCTGACATTACCTGACGATATGGGGATCGAGCAAGTGACCTTTGCGATGTGGTCCGCTTCCTGGGGAGCCATGGCATTAATTATGAGTAAAGGAGATTCAGTCAAACTCGGTCCCATGGTCCTTGAACGTGAATCTTTTACCAATTCGCGACTGTTATTAGATGGTTTTGGCTGGAAACCTCTCTCAAAAGATTGGGATTATAGCCAGAGCATAAAAAAGATTGCTTTCGAAATATTCCAACCGGAAATAGAAACTTTAGAAAAAATGGGTACGCCCTTTATATTTATTTAATAGTTTTGACTATTTTCTAACCATAGAGAAATCAAAATATGAACAACTTTTCAAATAATATTTTAAAATTCAAATGGCTGATCTTGATCAGTTGCTTGGTATTTGTTGGCATCGCAGGTTATGGTGCACAAAAATTAACCTTTAAGAGTGACTACAAAACCTTCTTTGATAAAGACAATAAGCAGCTTAATGATTTTCTGGACCTGCAAAAAATCTACAGTAAGAGTGATAATGTCGCTGTCATCGTTGCTCCCAAGGATGGTAATGTTTTTACCAAGGAAACTCTAACGGCTATATGGGAGCTAACCAATGAAGCGTGGTTGGTCACTTATAATTCAAGGGTGGATTCTATCTCTAATTTTCAATATAGCTATGCTGAAGAAGACGATCTTATAATCGAGGATCTTATTTTGGAAGCGGATATGCTAGATGATGAAATGATTGCTCGCACGAAACGCGTAGCGCTTTCCGAACCATTACTTAGAAAGAAACTCATTGCTCTTAATGGCGATTCAGCAGTTGTCAACATCACTATAAGAACACCTGGTATTGATAAAACAAAAGAAATTCCTATTGTTTCTAAATCTGCCCGGGAATTAAGAGACAAATTTCAAAATAAATACCCCGACATAGACTTTATGTTATCGGGAATGATCATGATGAATACCAGTTTTCCAGAAGCTTCGAAAGCTGATGCTAGTCGCTTAATGCCAGCCATGTTTATAGTAGTAATATTGACAGTGTTACTATTGCTGCGTTCAATACCCGGAACTATTGCGACTCTCGTTGTCATCATAGCCAGTATAGCGGCCACTATGGGAATTTGGGGGTGGATGGGTGGATACTTAACAGGACCATCGGCAGGTTCGCCAGTAATGATCCTCACTCTCGCGGTCGCTGATTGTGTCCATTTGCTCTCGACCTTTTATTACAACATGCGTCATGGCATGCAAAAGAAAGAAGCAATGATTGATAGTATGCGAGTGAATATTCAACCGATATTCCTGACCAGCTTAACCACTGCTATTGGTTTTTTAACCATGAATTTTTCTGATGCGCCTCCCTTTGGCGACCTCGGAAATATGGTTGCGATAGGCGTCACTTTAGCTTTTGTCTTTTCCATCACTATATTTCCAGCAATCATTATGAT
>CAZOBX010000237.1:0-9134 GCA_964578045.1 uncultured Kangiella sp.
GCTTAGAACCGGCATTTACTTTTTAAAAAATATTTAGATTAATAAGAGAGTTACCTATGGCACTTAAAAATACAAAAAACAGTTACGGCGATATTGCCAAATGGTTTCATTGGGGAACTGCGTTATTGTTGTTAGGTTCATACAGCAGCGTTTATTACAGGCACTGGTTTACTCTAAAAAAATCAGCTGAAAACTGGACCGCATTACAACTTCATCTTTCCATCGGGGTGACCATAGCCTTGTTAGTGGTATTAAGAATTATTTGGCGAATGATGAACACTAATCCTGAGCCAGTACCTGGAACAAAAAAAGAGCATTTAGCCGCTCATCTTGGTCATTATGCGTTATATGCCATTATGATTTTTTTGGTCCTTACCGGTTATATGGGGACTGGTGCTAATACTGAGTATTTCTTTCTTTTCGATATCACTAAGTTTGAAAATACCGGGTTATTTTCAACCATGATTCAAGACGGTTTAGGTTTATCCTTTGCTGAATTTGAAAAGCCTTTAGACTTTATTCATAAAGACATTTTAGGCGCATGGCTTGCGTGGATATTGATTGTTGGTCATGCAGGGGCTGCGCTATATCACCATTTTATTAAGAAAGATCAAACCTTAATTCGTATGACAATAGCAGAAAAGAATCATTAATTTATTTCAGGTTAATTTTTGTTAGGTTTTTTAAATAGATTATTAAACTGATTTTTGAAAAACATCTTCACCGAGGTTGTTATGAATAAAGTTGCAGAACAGAGTACAGCAAAAGGATACCGTTTTGTTACCAGCGAGCAAGTGTCAACATTAGTCAATGATGAAATGGAAAAAGACAGTTTTTTTCACCCCAATTTAGGAGGCATTACTAAAGGAGGCATGTCCAATCATTATCCTATGACGATTATGTCGCTGTCAGGGCTCGGGGCTAGCGATAATGAAATTAGCCGTTTTCGACAATTGTGGCCTCGCTACCGCTCACATATTGAAACCGATCTAGGCTTAATTGATAATAATGAAATAACCCTGGATAACTGGCAAGATTATTTAGGAAAAGCCAGTAGACTGTTGGAGTTTAGACGGGTATTTCTTCAAGGACTCTTAACACCGGGTAAGAAAAACTTCATTACTGACGCACTTGAAAAAATGAAACTTTCATTGCCAATGGGGTTGTTTCATCCTTTGATCCAACTTAGTTTTGCAGTAATACATGGAGACAATAAACTTATTGCCAATGCCTTGGCATATTTTGCCATTCGTTATAAAAATTTATATCGACAGTATCCAGAATTGCCGCTCGCATCAGACAACAATATTTCAGCAACCGCAGTATGGGCAAATATTCATCAAAATATTAATACACTAACGATTGGCTTTCAGCCCCGTGGTGGGAGCTTAAGAATTTGTGAGCAGTTGTGTGCGGAAAACAATATGCCGCAATTAACTTTTGCAAATGGTTTTGTTATCAATGAAGATAATTTAACGAAAAAAATAGCGGAGATTTCTCACGCGGCTATTCGATTGTATTTGGCAGAACCTGCACTAACAACATTACACGCAGTCACTTCGTGTCAAGCATTGGCTGATTTGACACTAGATTTAGTCACCAACAAAGAAGCAGCAAAAACATTCGTAAAACTTTGGTCTTTGTATTGGATTTGGTTAACTGGCCTATATCTGGAAAAAGGTTTTCCTGAGTCATTACCTGATGTTGATGATAGAAAGTCTATTGGTAATGATTGGGACGATATTGCACAGCAAGCGCGAAAAATCCCGGAAGTACATTTAATTAAAATGGTATATAGCTGTAAATGGTTATTTGAAAATATCGAAACTAATGAGCTTTATCGCATAGCATGCTTGAATATAATAGCAGAAAAAGAGGCACATCCTTCAGTCATTAGATGGACGAAAGAAGAACGGTTAATATAGATAAATTTCTCGGCTATATATGAATTAACAATACAATCATTTATTTTATTCAATTTATTGGGTATTCTTACTTGTGCTCCAAACTGAAAATAAATGTTTTTTAAATTCAGTATCAATCAACCGCTTCATCTCTTTCTTTTTAATTACAAAATCTAAACTTACCTGACCCGACCCAGTCTTAGGTAATAATTTAACCAAGTTTTTTGCATTTTTTTGACCAATAAAATGAGATTCCTCTATAAATCCCATACCAAATCCAGCCCCTATAAATTCTTCAATTGCTAAATCGTTTTCAACAATAATTTCGGGAGTTTGTTCTATAAAAGATTTATATTCGGAAGGAGCATTTTTTTTCAGCCAGTACCCAAAAGTACTATAGTTTTTGGTGTATTCGACAAAGGGAACTCCGAGCAGATCACTGTACTTTTTAATAGGCCCATACTTACTGTAAAAGCTCTTACTACAACAAAGTATGTAATTTTTTTCTTCAAGAGGTTCCCCTAATAGTACTTTTTCATCTCGATATACACACAAAATAGCCATATCTAATTTGTTAGACATAATCATATTTTCAAGTGTGTAATCAATATCAAAGGTTATTTCAAATCGTACATTTGGGTACTTTACTTTAAACAGGCATATCGCGTTCACTAATCTCTTTTTTGTACTGCCGAAGGAAGTCCCAATTTTAATGACGCCACTTAAAGATCCCATTTCCCCCTGTAGCTTGGTAATCGATCCCATAATATTTTGAAAAAGTGGACTTACTTCTTCTACAAGCCTTTGACCATCACGGGTGAGAATGATTGAATTATGAGAGCGATTAAATAAATTTAAGTTTAGCTCATCCTCAAGTTTAAGCATTTGTTTGGAAACGGCCTGTTGAGTGAGGTATAAGTCTGAAGCTGCCTTGGTAATGCTTCCTCTTTCAACAACTTTCAAAAAAGAATTGAGTCGATTTAAATCCACACTCCAGTTCTCCATTTTTTGGTACAAATTTTGGTTTATTAAATTAAAATATATACTGTTCTATTTGTACAATGAAATCATGCATAATGCAAACTGTTCGTAACAAATGATTAATCAACATAATGATGTAAAGAGTCACTTCGGATAATTTAAGGCTTTTCAAGAAGTTAAAATTCTCAAATTAGCAGAAACAGAACAACTTGCTACACGACTTAATGCACGACTCGGAGGGAAACTCGGCGCCCTCTCTAGCAAATTCGCCGATAAATATGGCAAAACGGTCGACAGATAACTTGAACTTGGAAAGAAGATCGATGCTTTCGTGTCTGCTTTGCAATTGCACGGGCTGTCGTGTGATTTTGGGGCTCCGCCGTAAGGGTGCCTTTAATTTTTTAAAAGGTAATCAGTGATTTGTTGCAGGCTCAAACGATTGATTCAGTTGATCAGTTTGAGCCTGCTTTTTTGTCTTTCAAAAAGATTTCCGTAGGACTGGGCTGTTGTAGATACATTCTACTGACGAGTTAGATCAGCTAACAGGTTACGTAATGTTAAAAAACATCGGGAGATGATTAAATGAGCAGTAGTTTATATTCCTTCGGTCGATGGTGTTTGTTATTCGCATTATTAGCCTCTAATGTTGGCTGTGGTAGTGGAGGCGGCGATACTGGTGGTAACGACGACGGAGGGGATACTATTTTAAATGCGCTCCCGATAGCTAATGATGATATCGCTAGTACGGACGAGGATGCAGTGTTAATGGTCTCTGCTGCAAACGGATTACTATTGAATGATAGTGATCCTGACAATGATAGTTTAACTGTGATCACTTCGCCCATCACTGAGCCCACTAACGGCCTTTTAATATTATCGGCTGACGGCAGTTTTAGTTACACACCAAACGCTAATTATGCTGGCGTTGATAGTTTTATCTATACCATCAGTGATGGTAACGGCGGAAGCGCACAGGCGACAGTTAGCATTACGGTGATCGCTGTTAACGATTTTCCAATAGCCAACGATGATGCAGCCAGTGTGGATGAAGACGTTGTACTAACAGTCTCTAGTGAAAATGGATTGTTATCGAATGATAGTGACATCGACGACGACAGTTTAACGGTGACGACTGCGCCGATCACAGAGCCTGTAAACGGTAGCCTGGTATTATCGTCTGATGGGAGCTATAGCTATACTCCAAATCCGGATTTCAATGGCACCGATACTTTTGTCTATGAAATCAGCGATGGAAATAACGACGAAATCAACGATGGAAATAGAGATATTTCGCAGGCTACAGTGATCATTACAGTCAATCCTGTTGATGATGCCCCTGAATTTACTTCCTTAACCACCGTAAGCGTAATTGAAGGAACCACAGCAACCGGTTATATCGCTCAGGCAGATGATCCAGATGGTGACGAACTGAGCTACAGCATTAGTGATGGGGAAGATATGGCTGTGTTTATAATCGATGAAAACTCAGGTGCCCTTAGCTTTACTACAGAACCTGCCTTTAATCCGGCAGGTGATAGCAATGGTGATAACGTTTATCTGGTTTCCATTGGCGTGAGTGACGAAAATTCTCAAGTCGAACTTTCACTTGAAGTCACGCTTATTTCCGCAGCGGAGGTAATAAATTTTAATGATTATACAATAGAAAGTTACTCGTCTGGCGATGAAGTGGGTGAAGTGACGATAGAGGATGAGGGTTATACTTTAAAGCTCAAAGGTAACATCATTAAAGCGATTGAGTATTCCTATACCGTCACTGCTAATACAATGTTGGAGTTTGATTTTTCCAGTCCAGAAGAAGGAGAGTTTCATGCAATTGCATTTGATACACAGCTTGCGGGCCTAACTCAAGCTACTTCCTTCAATCTTTATGGAAGCCAGGCCGATTGGGGTTTAGAGTACTTTAATTATTATTACACTGATGGCGTGTACCATTATTCTATCCCTGTAGGCGATCTATTTACCGGAGAATTTCAATATCTTGGTTTTATAATGGATGATGATTCGTCAAAATCTGGGGAATCAGTCTTCAGCAATATTCGGATCTATGAGTCGGGATCACCGGTCACTTATGCGAATTTATCCGTCCAGTGCGGTGATGAAACGGTCAATTACGGCGCGGATGGTCGAGGCCTCCCTTTATTAGAAAGTCATCCCGAAGCGCCAGTTACCATCTATCTGGATTTTCATGGTGGCTCATTCAATGGCGTTAATTATATTGCTTACGGATCCGACGGACTGTTTGATGAGACAGAGCAGGTCAATATTGTTTGCTATTGGAAAAACGTTATCGAGCACTTTGCGATGTTTGATATCAACGTAACCACCTCCAACTACGCCAGAAAAGCTTCTAATGCCTGGTCCTGGACATTAACCGGGGTAGATTGGGTAGGTGGTGCCTTTGGGCTCGCCCAATTAGGTGGGTTTGGTACTTTTAGTTCTGCTGTATCCTACGTCGCCAAAATCGATGTCAATATATACAATGCAGGTATCGCGGCTCATGAAATTGGTCATAACTTTGGATTACTTCATCAAGGCACCTATACCGACGGCAGTTATAACCACGATTCAGATGCATTAATGGGCAGCGGTAGTTCCGGAAGTGCATGGCGTATTGGTCAGTATGAAGGCGGTGGGGAAGACGGTATCCAGGATAATATTGAAACTATTCGTCAAAAAATTATGAACTATAGTGTTGGTGATGGCTGGCGACCCGATGATTTGAGCGATTTTAGAGATATTGACGCTGTCACTATTGACGAGCAAAACACGGGCATTATTGAGCAACCAGGTGATAGTGATGTGATAGCTATCGATCATGCAGGGGGAGACTTAACTATCACGGTGAGTCCACTAGGAGTGTCCTCAATCGATACGGTATTAACGGTTTACAATGATGTCGACGTTGTCTTAGACGGACCAGTAAATGTTAACGCATCATTTGAAAGCGAAACCATTGTGTTAACCAGTTTATCTGCTGGTCGCTATTATCTGGTTATATCCAGTCCTGCCGTTAGTACAGCTTATAATAATAGCGGATATAACATACTAGGCGCTTATATAGTTGAAACGACGGGGTTATAAATTTGCTTTCTTAACAAACAAGATTGATTTAAAACTAATAACAGACATATATGGACACCTCCTTGTTGTCAAGCCAAACTTATCCCTGACCGATTTTATCGGTCATCTATTTATTATATTACCATTCCCTATTAACAAAAATTGATAAGCAGGTTTATCAAAACATAAAAGTTGTGCTGACATATATACGGGCTCTCGTTAAAAGCATCAAATGGCTTTGGCCCCAGATGATATCCGCACCTACTCACTCAACACAGCCTATCGGCATCAAGTACCTTGTCTGTTACGAGTTTAGAGTAGGCCGGATAAACCGGTTCTCTCATCTTTCTTTGCACAACAGGAATTGACGAATAATTAATGTGACGGCTTAACTTTAAACATCACTTGTTTTTGCAACAAAAACCAAGCGAGTTTAATCATTTTATGTGCAATAGCAACGGATGCTTTTTTTCGCCCGAGTCGCAGGACTAACTGTTTTATCTATAAGCTATATTGATCATCCCGTTTCTTTGACCAGTTGATAGCGGTCTGGGCACACTGAACGAGCAATGTGCGAAGATAACGGTCACCCCGTTTAGTGATCCCTCCCATCTTCGACTTATCACCACTGGCATATTGCTTTGGTGTTAAGCCAATCCACACACCTATATCAGATGCCTTTGAAAAAGCTTGGCCTTTATCAATCATCGCCGTCAATAAAGTGGTGGTAATCACGCCAAAGCCAGGGATCGAAGCAACGATTTTACAATTAGGCTCCTTAGTGACAATACGACTGAGAGTCTCGTCTATTCGTTTGATTTTTTCGGAAATTACTTCAAATTCATCCTTAAGCGATAAAATATGCTGCCGAAATTCAAAAGATAACATGTCTTTCTCTTGAATATCTTTCATTAATTGATTAAAAGCTTTTACACCTTGTGGAATAATGATCCCAAAGTCAGTCAATAAACCCCGTGTTTGATTAGTGATTTGAGTCCGGTTCTTAACCAGGCGACAACGAATTCGATGCATAGAAATGATTTCTTGTTGCCTTTCGGTTTTAACGGGGACAAATCGCAAGTTAGGTCGCCTGGAACATTCCGCAATACCCAATGCATCGTTAGCGTCATTCTTATTACCTCGAACAAACGGCTTCACATGCTGCGCGGGAATTAAAAATGATTGATGCCCCATTTTATTAAATTGCCGAGCCCAATAATGGGATGAATAGCAAGCTTCCATATAGATTGATGTCTGTTTTTGTTTCGCCATAAATTCTGATAGTTGATGTCTTCGCAGCTTTTTGTTAAAAACTAGTTGGTTGTGCTCATTCAAAGCACAAACTTGAAAAACATTCTTTGCCAAATCAACTGCCATTAGTTTAATATCGTTCATGGATATCTCCTCCTCTACTTGTTGGATATCACTTTCAAGTATGGCGCATTGTGACGCCGGTTATAGGAGGAGGTGTCCACTTCATCAATCTAATTTATGACTACCGGGATAAATACAGTTTTAACAAAATGTTATTAATTCTGTTCAAGATAAAATTCGCCTTAAACAGCCCTAGGCTGTACAAATACCGTATTTTGAGATTCTAGCATGGGAGGAGGTATTTATGCTTGGATGGGAATATTTTGTCGTTTTTATTTTTATGTTTGCAATGATTTTCTCAAACAATAAGCGAAGGAAAGAAGAGGAATCTATGAGCCAGTTTATTAATGAACAAATAGCTGAGTATGAATTTAAAATAATTCGTGGCCTTGGAGAACCATTTAAAAAAAGAGAAATCTTGGAAAGATTATGCAAAGAAGAGAGGTTAGCAGGATGGGAACTGTTTGAAAAACTTGATAATCAAAGAGTTCGTTTTAAACGGCCAATTAGCGCTAGAACAAATGATAGTCAATTAAAGTTTGACGCTTATCGAACTCAAGTCGGCTGGTTAAATAGAACGCCATCATTTATTATTCCCTTGATTTTGGTATTTCTCATATCTTTGGTAAGTATTGCTGTTTCTTTCTATATTTTTGATAGTGTCTCAGGAGACTTTTCTATAGCAAAAGCCATAGAGTGGGAGGAATAGTCATCGATATGTCATTTCAGATGGGCCACTAGCATTCATTTTTCAATTCGATTTTTTATTTTGTCTGCCATTTCTTTCTAATACTCAAAAGCCTGCCAGAAGCAACGAGTTCCTGATAAGCCTTTTGGTATTTAGCCATGGTCAGAGGATTTGTACCCGTGCTAAAAGAATTAAGGGTTCATGTATATTTTACAATATATACCCCTTACTTTTTATTTTCAGAAGATCGTGTAAATATCTCTTGAAGCGTGTAAGACTCGGATCATTTCAATGCCGTTATTTTTCTCTCTATAATACAGAACATAGTGATCAACCGGGAAGCTTCTAAGCTCGTCCATTAGATCAGGACGCTCAGTGCCTATCTGTGGATTTTCGGCAAGGATAATCCCTTTATCGTAAAGTTTGTCAGTGTAGTGATCGGCATTGACTGGGCTGTCTTCTGCAATATAAAGCCAAATATCAATTAAGTCTTGCTCGGCTTCTGGCGAGAGGATCAGTTCACTCATCCGTTATTATCCAGCACCGCTCGACCTTTGGCTTTAATTGATTCTTTATCGAATGGCCGACCTTTGCCAGCATCCAAAGAATCAATTCCCACATTAAGACTTTTTCTTAAGACTTCCAGTTTCATATTTTTCATGGCATCACGTTCTTCAAGTAATCGAAGCCCTTCACGGATCACTTCGCTGGACGAGTTATAAAGCCCTGTAGAGACTTTTTGTTTCACATAGTCTTCCAATTGAGGTGTTAAAGAGATATTCATCAGTCTGTCCTATATAGCGTATATACACCCTAATAATAACAGTCTTTGTTATTTATTGTTATTTTTCTTTTCCAGGATCGCCCTCTTCTTCTCATTCTGAACCCAGAGCGGTCATGTATATTATACGATATATTCCCCTTATCACACGGATTGAAACACCTTGGTAGTCTGCCTCATTCATTGCATCGAATCAGAAAGGAGATAAGTTCTGGCGGGTGGCAGCGTGCCATTAAAGACGTTGAAAAACGAATATATATTGTAAAATACATAGAGTGGAGAGCAGCCAACAAGCCTTTAAAAACAACCAGTTAACAGCTCCCCC
>CAZOBX010000238.1:0-4359 GCA_964578045.1 uncultured Kangiella sp.
CTTAGAACTTAGAACTTAGAACTTAGAACTTAGAACTTAGAACTTAAAACTTAAAAAGTAAAACCTAATCCGCCTTATTGTCATGAATTACCGGCGGCATTTGCAAATAATACCCCTGTTCGTTTAAGGCCTCTTTTACCTCAGAAAGTTCAACCCGCGCCAGTTTTTGCCTTTTTTCTAAATTCAGTTGCATCGAAAATTCTGGCTTGCCAAATATTTTTAACAAGGCTTCCGGTACTGGTGAAAAATCATCCTTTTTTACTAGATATAAATACATTTGATCTTTAACTTTGCTGCGGTAGACACTTGCTAACATAAAAATATTCTCTTATTGTTTAAATTTCAGAGCATCCTGGCTCTGACAATATTATCTCTTTTGGTTAGGGCCTGTTGAACTATGAAAGATCAACAGACCCTAATATAAAGTTTGGCTTTTTCTTTAATAGGGTTTTCTAGTAGTTTTTTTCGCCAACCCGACCACTGAATTGGTGCCGCACCATCCGTTAATATCGAAAACGCCAATTTTCTGCACAACCGCTTACTTAATAAAAGTGTATGGGATATTTGATGGGACAGAGCAACTGATTTCACCACAACCTCAAGCTCGTTGGAAAGTGCTTTTAACTGAATCACATCACGTGGGTTGGCTACTGTCGCAAGACTTTGCTGCTTTGACGATTTCCAATTTGAAATAATGTCAAACCATTCATCAGCATATAAACGGATCGAACGAGGATGCAAATCCTGAATGCCTTTTAACTGGTTAGTTGAATCGGCTTTGATTTTTGTCAAATGAACCAGTCCCTGATCACGAATAATATGATTTTTGGTGCGGTCGTCTGATTTCGCTTTTTGTTCTCGCCAATCAAACAGTAACTTAAACAACCCTATGTCGGTTTCATTGAGTTGCCAGACATCTTTAGCGTCACGAAAATCGGCAGGAGTATTAACCCTTATTACAGCGCCGCTACAATATTCCTCGCACTCTGCTTGAAAGTACGCTTGATATTTTTTGTCTTGCAATTGTACTCTTAACTGATCAAAAACTTCGAATAAATACAAAACGTCTTTAGCCGCATAACTTAGCTGTTCATTGCTTAACGGACGTTTGATCCAGTCGGAATTCGTTTGTTGTTTGCTGACAAAATGGCCGGTCAGCTCTTCGACCAGTTTTGCATAACCGATTGAAAGTGCATCATTGATAAAACTATAAGCGACCTGAGTATCAAAAAGCCCGGCAAGCTGGCAATTCCAGGAAGTATAAAGCACTTCCAAATCTTCCTTCGATGAATGCAAAATTTTTGTTATCCGCGGATTTTCGATGACCTGTCTTAGCCTGTCAGGACAATCAATTTGCAGTGGATCTATAAGATAAATGGCATCGCCATCATAAATCTGAACTAACGCCAGCTTGGCAAAAAAAGTCGTACGGCGCTCAAACTCTGTATCAACCGCCAAATATTCTTTTTTGAGCCATGTGCTGGCAAGTTTGTCTAATTCGTCAAAATCTTCGATAACATAAACTTGCACTGTTTTTGACGGAGTGAAAGTGTTTGTTTGACTAACTTCTATAGCATCACAAAGTTTAATCTCTTAACTCCCTTCTAAGTATTTTACCCACATTCGATTTTGGCAACTCCTCCATAAATGTAACTTCTTTTGGTCGTTTATACCCGGTCAAATTTTCTTTGCAATAGGCCAACAACTCTTCTTTGGTTAATGAATCATCCTTTTTTACCACAAAGATTTTAACTACTTCACCACTCGTTTCGCTCGGTATGCCGATGGCGCCGACCTCTAACACTTTTTCGTTAGATGCTACTACCTCTTCAATTTCATTCGGGTAAACGTTAAATCCAGAAACCAGAATCATGTCTTTAATTCGATCAACGATTTTAAAAAATCCTTTTTCGTCCATCACAGCAACATCTCCAGTGGTAAACCAACCTCCGGGTTTTAACACATTAGCGGTCTCTTCTGGGCGATCGAGATATCCACGCATTACCTGAGGACCACGAATCCACAATTCCCCGGACTCTCCCTGGTCGACTTCATTGCCTTGCTCATCACGAATCGATACATCGGTCGAGCTTAACGGTAATCCAATGGTACCGTTGTACGCTTTCAGATTAGTTGGATTCATGCATACCCCCGGAGAAGTTTCAGTTAATCCGTATGCCTCCAATAACGTCACACCAGTGACTTCTGCCCATTTATTTGCAACAGACTCTTGCACTGCCATTCCGCCACCCAAGGCAAATTTAAACTGAGTAAAATCTAACTCGCTGAAACCCGGTGTATTTAACAAACCATTAAAAAGTGTATTTACACCGGTAAATGCTGAAAATTGATGTTTGGCAAGCTCTTTGACAAATCCCGGCATATCTCTCGGGTTAGTGATCAAAACATTTTTACCGCCCAGTTTTACAAAGACCATACAGTTAGCGGTTAACGAAAAAATATGATAAAGCGGTAGAGCGGTGATGATAATTTCTTGCCCTTCTTTTACTGTGCTTTGCAACCAGGCGTATGATTGCATGACATTTGCCACCATATTCCTGTGAGTTAGCACAGCGCCTTTAGCAACCCCTGTGGTTCCGCCTGTATACTGCAAAAACGCAATATCGTTTTGAGTGAGTTCTACCGGCTCTAAAATCAATTGAGCGCCCTTTCTCATGATTTTTTTATAACTTAGTGCATCGGGCAAATCATAGGCTGGTACCATTTTCTTAATTCGTTTGACGACAAAATTAACTAACATCGACTTCAAACCATCTAAAGCATCGCCTAACTCGGTCACGATCACGTGTTTTAAAGGTGTTTCATCGCGAATGTTTGCCAGGGTTTTGGCAAAATTAGCAACGATTAAAATGACATCCGCACGGGCATCGTTAAGTTGATGTTTGAGCTCTCTTTCGGTATACAGAGGATTCACGTTGATCACGCTTAATCCGGCTTTCATAGCGCCGAATATCGCGACAGGGTATTGCAACAAATTGGGCATCATCACTGCCAGTCGATCGCCATGTTTTAGACCAAGCTCCTGTTGTAAATATGCCGCAAAATCATTTGCTTTTTTATCCAGCTCAGTAAAACTGTAGCTCTTCCCCATATTTTCGAAAGCGGGTTTATCAGCAAATTTGTTAACGCTTTCATCAAAAATTTCAATAATGGATTGATAAGCGTCTGCATCAATTTCTTCAGGTACACCTTCAGGATACGAATCCAGCCAGATTTTTTGCATATTTTAGAATCTCCTACCAACCCTTAATGATTTATTCGATTTAGTTTTTATATTAGTATTTTGTCTTAGTACTCTATTGGTCTGTCCAGTGAGAGTATACTAAAGAGTGAAAGGTCAGCCTATAGCTGGTGGGATTATTTTACGAATTCTTTGATCAGCCTAGCTATTGCATCTGGGGATTCCAGGTGCAAATGGTGGCTACCCGCTAACAAGTGAACTTGCAAATTTTTTACCAGCGGTTTACGTTGTTGGATGTATTTGGCATTTGGCGACTGAAGTAACCCAGATTTAGCTTCAATTAGCAGGGTCGGTGCCTCGATATGCGGCAAAATACTTCGTAGTTGCTGTTCAGACATTCGCAAGGTGGACGGGATTCTTAACCGAGAATCGGCCCGCCAGGTATAACCGCCCTCAACACTGGTTAATGCTCTTTCTACCAAGGGTTGTATTAAGCTAGGTTCAATTTCCGATACTTCGGCTCGAGCCATTAACGCTTGATTAAAACTGGAATAAACAGGTTTTCGTTTATTCTTTAAAGCTCGACGTTGAATTAATGCTTTATTCAAGTTTAATGAGGCATCTTTGTCAGCAGATGTAACCGGGCCAAGCGCTTCGATCAGTAAAAGCTTGTTGACTCTATCCGGCTGAATGGCTGCATAGATTGTCGCAATCGCGCCTCCCATAGAATGACCGAGTAAATTAACCGAGTCCAATCGAAAATGTTCAATCAAATCATCAATCAGAAACAACCCATCAATAAAATAATAAGCTTTACCGGGATCGATATGAGCAGAGTGGCCATGTCCCGGAAAGTCGATAGCAATTAAGCGAATATCTGGCATGCAGCTAGCGAGTGTTTCAAACGTGGCGAGGTTATCCAGCCATCCATGTAATCCTAACACGATGATTTTACCATCGGGATTCCATTCGGCAACGCTGCATTCGCACCCCGCCAGTATTAGTTTATATTCAATCATGAAGGTATTATACCCAGGTATTTCGGCTAATCCCAAACAATAATTGCGTCCCAACTGTAGAAGGTTTGAGCTTAGTCGTGCGGGATCTCTTGAACCTTTTTGATGGCTTTTAATACCTGACGTCTGGCGTATTTCCGC
>CAZOBX010000238.1:4369-9072 GCA_964578045.1 uncultured Kangiella sp.
CATCTTGCAACTGTTCGCCAGGCTCACGTTTTTCTAGAAAATTACAAACGTATTTTGCAGGCATACGATTCAGAGCGATTGCAGCGATATCCTGAATCGATAGATCAGACGTGGGTACCTTAATTTCAGCCCCTTCTACCAATAAGTGGATCTGCTCAAAAACCACTTCTTCGGCCAGGTTTTCTAAATCCTCGTGATAGTACATTTCTTTATACATATACTTTTCCTCTTTGTGGCTCCATTTGGACCGACTAGCGGCCTCTTTGACTTTGTTTACCGCTGTCTTGCTAAAGCTTAGTCCAATATTGAAGCATTTGACAAATTATCCTGGAATATCTCGCATTGCATATAGCCGCGTTCCGCAGTGATAGGATAGAATTCGTTTTTATCGCCATTTATCAGCTTATTTGTATGAATCAAGAATTTCAGGTCATCATAATCGGTGCAGGGGCCGCCGGGCTGATGTGCGCGATAACCGCAGCACAACGTGGCCGTAAAGTTCTGGTCATTGATCATGCCAACAAAGTGGGTAAAAAGATCCTGATGTCAGGCGGTGGGCGCTGTAATTTCACTAATTATTCGATTGAACCTGAAAATTTTCTCGGCAGTAACCCGCATTTTTGTAAGTCCGCGCTTAGCCGCTACAATCAATGGCAGTTTATTGAATTGGTTGAAAAATATGCCATTGAATATTACGACAAAGGCCTTGGCCAACTATTTTGCAAAAATAGCTCTAAAGATATTCGCGATCTACTAATCAACGAATGCCAACAACACAAGGTTAAAATTCAGTTGAAAACGAGTGTTGAAAAAATTACTGCTTTTGCTGATTCTTCAGGATTTAAACTGGAAACTAATTTAGGAAAATATTGCTGCAGTTCGTTAGTCGTCGCCTGCGGTGGCCTTTCAATTCCGACCATGGGCGCTACCGGCTTTGGTTATGAAGTGGCCCAACAATTCAATCATAAAATAATTCCAACCGGCCCGGCGTTAACACCACTCACTTTCGACAAAAAATGGTTAGAAAAAACTCAAGAGCTACCGGGCAATGCCGTAGATATCCAAGTGAGCTGTAATGGGCAGAGTTTTAGTGAGGCGATGTTGTTCACCCATAAGGGATTGAGCGGTCCAGCGATATTACAGATTTCTAGCTACTGGCAACTGGGAGAGCCTATAATAATCAATCTGCTACCTAATTTAAATGTCACTGACTGGCTATTGGAAAATAAGAAAAACCGCTCAGACATTCAATTGAAAACCTTATTATCTAGTAAATTCAGCCAATCAATTGCCAATTACTTGTGTGGCCTGATAGGGTTTAACTGTAAACTTAAACAAATCGAAATCGGAGAGTTAAAACAAATTGAAAAGCAGTTAACCGAATGGAAATTATATCCGGCTGGATATGAGGGATACCGAGTAGCTGAAGTGACCATTGGCGGGATCGATACTGACCAGATATCATCGAAGACTTTTGAATCAACCAATCAGAGAAATTTGTATTTTATTGGCGAAGTACTCGATGTAACCGGCCATTTAGGAGGATACAATTTTCAATGGGCCTGGGCGTCAGGCTATGCAGCTGGCGAATATGTGTGATCCAGGTTGAATCACAGATACCTTTTTCTAAACTTAGAACTTAGAACTTAGAACTTAGAACTTAGAACTTAGAACTTAGAACTTATATTATGCCGACTCCGCCTCAACATGCATCATTTTAGCCAATATCGATGCGATCTTATCTCGCATATCTCGCCGATCAACAATCATGTCAATCGCACCGTGCTCGACTAGAAATTCGCTGCGTTGAAAACCTTCAGGTAAGGTTTCACGAACCGTCTGCTCGATAACTCTCGGCCCAGCAAAACCAATCAGTGCGTTAGGCTCACCAATATTGATATCGCCCAACATGGCTAAACTGGCTGAAACACCGCCCATGGTAGGATCGGTTAACACAGAAATAAACGGCAGCCTTTTTTGCGACAAACGCGCCAAAGCGGCGCTGGTTTTTGCCATTTGAAACAGCGAAGTCAAGGCTTCCTGCATTCTTGCTCCGCCGGAGGTAGAAAAACAGACTAAAGGTTTACTGTCTTTCAAACATTGATTGACCGCTCTGACAAATTTCTCACCTACAACAGAAGCCATCGACCCAGCCATAAAGTTAAACTCAAAGGCGCAAGCAACCAAGGGCATACCTTTTAATTTACCCTCTAATACCACAATTGCGTCATTTTCCCCAGTGTTTTTTTGAGCAGCGGTTATACGGTCTTTATAACGTTTAGAATCTTTGAATTTCAGGATATCCTTTGGCTGGAGATCGGTTCCTAATTCTACTTTGACTCCTTCATCAAGAAACCGTTCGAGCCGTTTTCTGGCAGAGATACGCATATGAAAAGAGCATTTATGGCAGACTTCGAGTGATCGTTCCAACTCGGCACGATAAATAGCCGCATCACATTTTTTACATTTTGACCATACCCCTTCCGGCACCGAATTTTTTCTGTCAGCGACGGTGGTATTTCTTTTCGGTAAGATTCTTTCAAACCAGCTCATGGCGTATTCTCTTGGTCGACCAGTACTTCTTGATGTTCGCTATTCTATCACTGTTTGACAAAAGGTAAATCCAAAATAGCGGATTATTTACTATCCCCTAACTGGTCCTATCTGTATGATTTATCAGTTTATTCCAGCATCAAAAGAATAAGCTAACGGCGCAAAACCATTCGTCGGTATAAGGTGTCGCGGTGGGTAACCCACTTGCACCAGATATAGGCCATTTGGTTTTGCAGTATCAGGCGCTTTAGTGCGATCGCGAAGGGCTAGTATCCTTTCCACAAATATCGGAGGTTCTCGTCCTTCACCGACACGTAATAAACATCCAACAATATTTCTGATCATATGATGGAGAAACGCATTTGCTTTAACGTCGATAAATATCAAATTATTTTGCCTGCTGACTCGAATACTTTCGATGGTACGTGTTGAGGTATTGGCTTGGCAGGAAGATGCTCGGAAAGATGTAAAATCGTGCTCGCCGGCTAAGAAATCTGCGCCCTGCTGCATCCAATCGATATTAAGCGAGTTACGGTACCAGGTTACTTTTCCACTCAATGTTGCTGCTGGCGTTTCGCTATTTTGAATAATATAGCGATAACTTCGACTGGTGGCTGTAAAACGTGCATGAAAACTCTCATCGACCGATTGAGCCCATACAATGGAAATATCACTGGGTAAATAATTATTGGCGCCTCTAAGCCAAGCAGTTTGCGGCCTACTTCCGTGCATATCAAAATGCACCACCTGACCAGTCGCGTGCACGCCAGTATCGGTACGGCCTGCACAAAACACTTTGATTGGCTGTGCAGCAATCTGACTAAGCACCTTTTCTAAGTTTTCCTGTACCGATGGCGAATGTGTCTGGCGTTGCCAACCACAATAATTTTCGCCACTATATTCGATACCCAGAGCTACCCGCATTATTTATCCTAGAGAATTAAAAAAAGGCGGTCAAGCCGCCTTTTCTTTGATCTTTCAAAATCGTCTAATTAGCCTTATCAATCAACTCTTGCGCTTCTGATTTTTGCTCATCTGTTCCTTCCGCAATAACTTCCCTAAGGATTTCTTTAGCGCCTTCAGAATCGCCCATGTCAACATAAGCTCTTGCAAGATCAAGCTTGGTGGCTATTTCATCACTATCATCACCGAGATTTTCATCGAATTCCATATCAACATCGTCATCGTCGAAGGCAAAATCGTCTTCTATATCGAGTGAAATTTCGTCTGAATCGTCTTTATCTAAAGATAGCTCTCTGTCATCAACAGTATCCATATCGATCGAAAAATCATCTTCTACATCATCAAGTGTATCACTGGTATCGTCAATATCTAGTTGATCATCTTTATCAAGACCGTCGATATCGTCAAGACCCGCTAAATCGTCTAGCTCATCCAAACCATCAAGATTTTCAAACTCATCTGAATCCGTTCCTTGCGCCGATTCATTCAGATTAACAACATCTTCATCACCATCGGAATCATCAGCTCCAAAGTCAACGTCTAATTCATCGTCATCGGATTCACCAAATATATCCTCCGTTGAAGGTAAATCGAAATCATCATCATCAGTCGATTCAATCTCTTCATTACCCCAGGTCTGCGCTCGCAGTCCGCTAATTTGATCTTGCCATTCGTCAGAATCAATCGCCTCAGCAACTTCCAAAGCGAGGGTTTCAAACTTTTCCTGGTTGTCACTTTCTGCATAACACTCCATTAGCTTGACTTTCAGGTCAGCTCTAACCGGATTGTCTTCAATGGCTTCTAATAGAATATTTTCAGCCTGTTCATGTTTGCCATAAGCAATATATATATCGGCTTCGCCTAACGGGTCAAAGGATTCATCAGTATTGCCACCGGCAGTTTCTTCTTCATCATCCATATCAAGTTCAACCAACATATCATCGCCCACATCTGGCAATTCAAATGTTTCGGTGGTATCCATTGAGCCGGCTCCTGCTGAGGCAACCAGATCATCTTGAAAATCTTCTTCTTCCATGCGTTTTTTCATTCGCCAAAAAACGATCATCAAAATGACAACAACAATACCGGCGATACTACTCCAAAGCAAAGCGCCCCCCTCTAGAATTTGGTCAACAAATCCTTTGTCCTTTTTTTCAGGTTTAAAGATGGCAGGGGGAGTTGTTTGT
>CAZOBX010000239.1:0-9059 GCA_964578045.1 uncultured Kangiella sp.
TGGTTTTATGCCTAAATCTGCTGACGATGGCTTTATTTATTTTTTGAGAAACGTCAGTGGCATAGAGACTTTATACCGAAAACCGCTTAAATCTGCTGGTAATGTACAAGATCTTGGGTCCGTCCCGTTTCAATCAATCAACTCCAATTCGTTTGATGTTATCAATAACCGATTATATTACGTGATACAAAACGACAAAGATAAGTTATTAGTGAGCCGAGACTTAGCCACAGGGGAAGTTTTGCCCGTATCGCCAATTTCAAATTCTTTGTTTTCGCTTAATCACGACGCCACAATATTAGTCGCGGCTAAAAATGATGAAGCACAAAACAACCTGGTTGAATTTGAGTTGATCAAGTCAACTAACCAATAACACTTAATTATCTCTATTCGAAAATTTTGGCAATTTTTCTATTTATTCACTTTACAAACTAATTTTTTAGTCGTTCTTTAACGTAAAAAAACCAAATTTTAGCCATCCTTTAGTTAAAAAACTCCAAACTTTAACTCATAATCTTGTCAGTTTTTATCGATAGATAAAATATAGGTGTGGAAATTAAACGAGTTAATTTGGACGAGAGTTCGATGTTATTCAATAACTTAAAATAGACCGAGACAGTGATTTGACGAATTAGGGCGGCGATACGGGTTGCCTAATTCACAAAATCAGACCTGTAAAATCATAATAGAGGGAAGGAGACGTTATGGATTCCTCAGGTATCGAACAAAAACTGGCTGGCAAGGAAAATGTGTTCAGATTGCAGACGTGTCGATTGTTCAGGCAAATGGTCAATCAAACTATTAATAACCGATTGCCTGATATGTCGTTTGATGAATTTGAAAAACATTGCTTGGAGTGTGATGAATGTAAAGCGGTTCTTGAAAGAGCTGAGAGATTGGAAAATAAGCGTTAGCCGTAACAGGTTTAAGGTGTTTATACGGGCGTGGCGGTCGCGATTAAATATCAATATCAAAAAAGCCGTTTAAACGTTTAAACGTTTAAAAATTCAGGAGATGATCATGTCTAAAAAAAATGCTGTTAATCAAATAGAAGCAGAAGAAATGGTTGAGTCGATTAGAGAATGGCTAGCGAGCGGTGCGCAAGGGACTGATCTGGCTGAACACGAATGCTTTGGTACGGTTCAACAGGATCTGGCCATTGGTTTTGCGCAGGAATTATTTGATTGTGTGGGATTACCGATTAATCCGTTGTTTAAGATCGCTCGCTCACTTTCGCTGGAACCTGAGGTTGAAGGAATAGTGAACCATCGCATTCATTAAGGAGGGCTTAATGCTGGCGAGCATGTCCTTTAGCAGGCCGCAGGGTCAGCTGCGTTCAGAAATTTAAAAATAGAAATTAAGCACTAAAATAAATATTAAAACAGGGAGTTTTTTACAATGATAATTTTACGCTCAATTGCCACCATCGTTATTTTATTTACATCCAGTCAAATTTTAGCGGCCCCATGTCCAAGTCCTTTCAGTACGCCCGATCCGATGGCCAGTCTCTCTTCAACGGGTACAACGACTCAAACTGGTCAGGGAACTTCTGGCCAGGGCCATGCGGATCAAAATGCCAACGCTGCTGGCGGTTCGAGCGATGCACAATTGCTTGGCTGCGGCGGCACGGAGGTCGCCCCTAGCGCACCGACCAATTTTGCTTCTCCTTCAACGGATGGCGATGGCACATTTACATTAACCTGGACGGCTTCCACAGGAATGGTCCTTAATTCAGATTATCGCGTTAGCCGATCATTAAATGGTGGGGCTTATCAATCGCTTACCAGTCTTTCTAGAACGGCAACCAGCTATACCACCAGTTCGTTGGCAGACGGTAATTATACTTTCAGAATTTTGGCATGTAATGAAGAAACGACTTTAAAATGCAGTTCGGGAGCGATTTCCGGTAACACGGAGGTGAGACGTAAACCTTCGACCCCGGCCGCTATTAGTAATGTTAATTCTACTAGCAGCAGCGTTACGCTCCATTGGACTAAACCTTCAGGCACAGTCACTTATTATTCGATACGATATCGCGCAATCGGTAGTGGCGCTTGGTCGTACATGACAAGCAATACAGGGTCTACATCAACAGCCAAAAACCACACCGGGCGGAGTAACAATACTAATTATGAGTACAAGGTAAGAGCCTGTAATACGGTTAGTTGGGCCTGTTCTGGATACAGTGCAGTTAATTTGGTCAAGGTGCGGTTTAAACCATCGATCCCTGCTGCAATTACTAATGTGAACTCGACTAGCAGCAGCGTTGCTCTCAATTGGACTAAACCTTCAGGCACCGTCACTTATTATTCGATACGATATCAAGTAGCTGGTAGTGGTTCTTGGTCATACGCAACCAGCAATACAGGATCATCCTCAACCAGCTATACCCATACTGGGCGTAGCAACAATACCAATTATGAGCACAAGGTCAGAGCTTGTAATGAGTTTAGTTGGGCCTGCTCTGGATACGGCGCAGTTAATTCGGTCAAGGTGCGGTTTAAACCATCGACCCCTGCTGCAATTACTAATGTGAACTCGACGAGCAGCAGCGTGACTCTCAATTGGGCTAAACCTTCAGGCACCGTCACTTATTATTCGATACGATATCAAGTAGCTGGTAGTGGTTCTTGGTCATACGCAACCAGCAATACAGGATCATCCTCAACCAGCTATACCCATACTGGGCGTAGCAACAATACCAATTTTGAGCACAAGGTCAGAGCTTGTAATGAGTTTAGTTGGGCCTGTTCTGGATACAGCTCGGTTAATTCGGTCAAGGTGCGCTTTAAACCTTCCGCTCCAGCAAAACCTAGTGATATAAATTCGACCTCCACCAGTTATACGATGAATTGGACCAAGCCGTCTGGCACGGTCAGCTTTTACTCGTTACAAGAAAGAGTCGCTGGCGGCAGTTGGTCGACAGTGGTTAGTAATACTAGCGCGACATCACGCAGTATCACCGGCAAGATTGACAGTACCAATTATCAATATCGAGTACGCGCTTGTAATTCCTATACCTGGGCCTGCTCTGGATATAGCTCGGTTAACTTGGTCAAAGTCCGAATTAAACCAGGAATACCCGTTGCGCCGACGGTCACCATGAATGGAACAAGTCTGACGGTTTATTGGGTTAAACCGTCAGGCAATGTGACCCATTATAATATTGAGAAGAGCTTAAATATGGGCGGATGGACCAGCGCTATAGATGGCGACACCGGTTTAAGTGAAACATTCAATCTAGGCAATGGGTCGTGGCGTTTTCGGGTGATGGCATGTAACGACTTTAACTGCACAAGCGCCAGCAGCGCATCTTCTCCAGTCACGATCACTGGTTCACGAGAAGTGCAGTTTATTCACACCGACCTTTTAGGTTCGCCGGTTGCAACATCTAATAAGGAAGGGAACATCAATGAATAATCTATTAATTCAAAACACAATTAAGAATCAGGATGGAAAAAATCATATGATCCGCCACGAACGTAAATCTCGTTTTTCTTTTGGAGTTATTATTCTAGTATTCTGTCAAATAATCGGTTTTTTTAGCGTAACGGGTAATGCAGAGGAGATCGAAGGACCAACAGATTTCAGCTGGAGTGATCCAATTGCGAACAGCGATAACTTGAGAAAAAATCGAGAGTTTGGCACACAAATATCCTCAATCGATGGCAGTGTTAATTGGAATCATACCGATTTCCACCTACCACAAAATGGGCCGGATATACGAATTGGCAGGAGTCTTACCTCTTCACAGGCAGTAGAGAATGGGATGCTACCTAACCCTGTATATACGCCTACAGAAGTATTTGATTGGTCATTAGATATTCCTAAGATCCATTTTAACTACTGGGGCGAGCCTGGATCTGCTCTTTCATCATGTAATCATAGCAACATAAAGACGTTGCAGGCGACTGTCTATGATATTGGCGGTTTCGACCCTATCGGCATGGATACTCAGAATATCAATTATCCAACTGGGACGGCTGTTCATTTTGCAAATAACTGGTTGCTGGTATGCGGCAGTTATACCACACGATCTGATTCCGTTAATAATGATGGGCTGCCATTATCCAAGACCATCACTAGTGGGATTAAACTTAAGTCACCGGATGGAACGACCTATTACTTAAGTCTTGATTTAACGGCGGTCTCGAATTTTTGGCATACATTTACATCATTACCAGAGAGTTGGCACGTTAATATGATCAGAACTTCATATGTGACCGACATTGAGGATAAACATGGAAACTGGTTAGCTTTCGATTATAAAGAAAACATAAAATCATTAAATACCGATGGTACTCTAAGAAAGAGTGAATTACTTTTAACCTCTGTTAGAAGTAAAGAAGGCACAACCGTTACATTATCCAATGACGGAAATAATATTACCGGGATAACCCACGCGGATGTATCTATCACTTTTACTCCTGAAGATAAAGTATATTCATTTCCACCTTATAACGTCACTGTGTTGTCCGAGATGTCAAGACTCAATGGTTCGGAAAGTGAAACCTGGACGTACGTGCATTCAGAATTCGGAGAGCCTACTGAGTTGGGAACATATCCGCTGCGTGGATTAACGAAAATTAGAAACCCGTGGGGTGGGATCGCTGACTTTAAATATGCACTCAAATTGTTTGGTTGTAGTCGAAATTCTGCGGATTGGCCTGATTATAGTTATTACTTGTCGGAAATGACAACTTCGGGAGTAGGATTATCGACACATACAGTCAATTACAAAGTAAAACGAAATGCAACTGACGAACCTGTTTTGACGCCGTTGTCAGATTTTGCATATACGACGATTACCTATCCAGATAGAAAAGAAATCCACAAATATCATTGCAAAGAATTTGAAACGCGCACCTATGGAGCGCCGAAGTATTATCGTGATACGCCAGATATCCGTGACCATCGTTACAAAAGTATAGAAATATTTGATAACGCAGATGCGTTGATTCGCAAAACTGAACACGAATGGCAGGAGCAGATTTATCAGTACGGGTCGGAAGATGATTTATGGCATGACCCTAACGGACCGAATCGATTAGTTTTAAAAAAAGTAACCATTGATGGCGAATATGAAACCAGTTATAGCAATTTAGACATCTTTGGCGAACCACTACTTGTTAAAGAAACACATATCCCAAATAGTAGAACTAGATATCACAAATCGACGCTATTTAACGACCAAGCGAACTGGCTCATTGGTCTTCCAAAGACTGTTAACCTTAGTTCAAACAATAGCGTTTTTACCGAAGTTTCAGCGATAACCTATCATACCAATACGCTGGGTAATCCGAGTTACAAAGACCGAGGATTACCTTACGAGTCTAAATCCTTTGGTGCCTGGAAAAGGCGAAATGTCAGTTACCATGCAGATGGAAATATTAATAAAGTTGAGATGAATCGCTTATTAAAAAATTCGGTGGGCACAGTTACAAATAAGTACCAATATATTACTCTTTCTAATTATAAACGTGGTCAGGCCCAATTGCTGACACTACCTGCACGTTATAGCGATACAGGCTCAATGTCATCGTCCAGGCTGATAGACAATAACGGTTGGGTGACGCAATCGACGGATTTAAATGGAAACACGGTTAACTACGATTATAACGGTTTAGGCCAACTCAAGTACATTGACCCGATTGATTCAAAATGGGCTGATACGTTGATTGACTGGTCTAATATTTCCAGTGGACAAGAAGTGAAAGCCATCCAACGATGTACCTTGAATGGTGCTAAAACCGGTTGTAATGGCGGGACACTAACACGTTCAACAAGCATCACTTTTGATGGTTTGTTGAGAACGCTACTGATCTCTGAAAAAGATGAAATAACTAACACCACGGTCCACAAAAATAGCCAGTTTAATGCCTATCATCAGCTAACTTTTGAATCTTTATGGTCAAATACTGCCACTGAAACGAGAGGAACAACATTTGAGTATGATCAATTAAGACGATCAAAGTCAAAAAGTGTTTCTAATGGTGGAATAGAAAATACTTACTACTTAAGCAATAATCGAGTGCGCGTAAATGACGCTAGAGGTCATGACACGACAACCACTTATCTCGCCTATGGGCAGCCTCAATATCAATCGGCAATACGAATCGAATCGCCTGAATCGGTGGTGACAGAATTAGACATCGATTTATTTGGAAACGTAAATAGCGTTACTCAAAGTGGACCCAATAAAGCGAACAATGGCACCATCAGCCAAACTGAAACTCGCTATTATGATGGTCAAAAGAACCTTTGTTTAGTCAAACGAAATGATGTGGGTGATACCGCCTATCTAAGAAACGTTTTGGGCGATATTGAATATGAGTTTCGAGGAAATCATTCAGGTACAGCTTGTTTAACGAGCGGTAGTACTTCAATGCCTCACTTTATTTACGATAACCAGGGCCAACTTTATCAAAAAGATTTTAGGGGACAGGCACCGAATGTTGGTTATCAATTCGATAACGCTGGGAACCTTAAAAAGCTAACTGCTGGCCAGGTTATTCAAATCTATAATTACAACTCTCAAAACTTGCTAGATGATGAAACCCTGGCGCTTGATGGAAAGATACTAACCCTTGACTATGATTACGATGCCAATGGCAGTCTAAGCGGTCTAACCTACCCGGATGGTGATACGGTGACTTATGCGCCAAATGCTTTTAATCAACCGACTAAAGCGCTCAGAAGTCGTGGTAATTATACATACGTGAGCAATGCAACCTATTATCCTAACGGTAGCATCGATACTTTTACTTTTGGGAATGGTTTAGTTCATAAAACCACTTTGAATAACCGAGATTTACCGGATAGAATTACTGATTCAATTGGTACTATCAAGGCCCTGGATTTTAGTTACACCTATGATAACAACATAAATATTACACGTCTCACCAATAACGTTAATACTAGTTACAGCCTGACCAATCTTACTTATGATGACTTGGACAGACTAATTGACACCACAGGTAATAGCGGTATTGGTAGTAGTAGTTTAAGTTATGACGGATTGGGGAATATTACCAGTTACATTAGCAAAAATAGTAATTTGGATTATTTCTACGATACAACGCTGAATCGTCTTAATAGCGTTACTGGAACAGGCAGTGCTTCAAAAAATTACAATTTTAGTAATGGTTATGATGCTAAAGGTAATGTGACCAATAACGGTACTCGCGGTTTCGTTTACAATTTGGCGAATCAAATGGTTGGCTCGGAAACAAATGCCTATGTTTATGATGGATATAACCGCCGGGTGAAACAATCTGACGCCTCTGGCACAAGTTATTCTATGTACAGTCAGGCGGGTAGGCTTTTATATCGGGAAAGTAAAGTCAATACCAGTACCAATATTGGTGATGCGGTTAACTATATTTTTCTAGGAAATAAATTAGTTGCTAAAGATGGTGTGATTGAGAGCAGCGAGTCAAGTCGAAGCCACTATAAACCCTTTGGTGAAAGTCTTGAAGCGCCGAAGGATGGTGTGGGGTATACTGGACATAAGTTTGATACGGATATAGGCCTGAGCTATATGCAGGCTCGGTATTATGATCCCGCGATTGGACGGTTTTATTCGAATGATCCGGTCGGGTTTAGAGATATACATTCGTTTAATCGGTATACTTATGCGAATAATAATCCGTATAAATATAAAGATCCCAATGGCGAAACCGCTACGTTAGCAATGTGTTTTGGTGGACCGCTAGGTTGTGCAATTGGAGTGGGGGCAACACTACTTGCAGTAAATCATGGTATACAGAACTCTAAACCAAAAAGAGATCCCGAATTCGGTGGAAAAGTAAGGGACAAGAATAGAGAAAAAAATGGAGGGGACTTATTTTGTGAGGGATGTGGCCAACGTGTTGAAGATGGGAAAAAAAGGGAGAAAGGTGTTCCAGTACCTGATGAAGAAGGTCAAGCAGATCATACTATACCATTGTCTGATGGTGGAGCTGATGACGCAGAAACCAACGGACAAGTTCTATGTGCTAACCCTTGCCATAGGGATAAAACTAGGGAAGAAAATAAAGAAAGGGCAAGGGAAAAGCGGGAAAATAAAACAAAATCTGAACGACAATGGCAAGATAGGTTACGTGAAAGATCTAGACGTTAAAATTATAAAGGTATAGTTTTGGAGTTGTGAGTAATGCAAAAAATTAAATATATGCTCAAGAAAAGTGTCGATGATTGGCCGCCGCTTAAGTACGAAAATATTTGGTGTGAAGAAGAGGAAGGTTTTTTTAGGATAAAAAATATTCCTTTTTTTTTGGAGAATATAGCTTATGGTGACCTCGTTAAAATCAAGAAAGTTGGTAAAGATACATATACAATTGACAAGGTTATAGAAAAATCAACGCATAGCACTATTTGGATTTATTTTTGTGAAGACTGTATTGTCAAAGACGTACTTAACAAAATTAAAAAAATTGGTTGTGGTGTAGAGGGAGGGGTCGTTGATAATTATTATGCAGTTAATGCCCCCGATTCTAATAACCTAGGAAAATTGTATGATGTGCTTGAGCCTCTGATAAGCAATGAGAGTGTTTTGGTAGACTATCCGTCAATCAAAAGTGCATAAGGCTATAACTCAAATGTAGCCGTCCACTTTGCTATCGAACCATTAATGGGGACACAAGCTGATTTCCCGAATTCATATAATAAACGCGGTAAGTCGGGCTAAGTAGGTTGGCTGGTGAGCTTGCGAACCCCAACATCAAGGGGTTTCTTGGTGTTCGGTCTTTCATCGTGCGTTAATTGATTATTGATTGATTTATAAAAAAGAAAACCCACCCCTAAAGCTCAACTGAAACCGGTTGAGCTTTTCTGATCTTAGCGCCTTGTTTTTTACTCCTTTTTTAGTTTTAGAAATTCTTTAAGGATATCCTTGATCACCCGTTGCTCACGTTGGTTGTAAGCGGTAAATAATCCCCACCTTCAAATATTTCGATAAATTTCACTCATTCTAGTGGCTAGTGGCTATTGTACCGATGAACTAGTTGCGTGATAAAACAGTCATTAACAACGGAGTCTCATTTGATTTGATTGATGAT
>CAZOBX010000240.1:0-7161 GCA_964578045.1 uncultured Kangiella sp.
AGCCTAGCATCAACATCGCTCTAGCAGGTTCCAAGCTTGTATCACTCCCTAAGATTTCAAATTTTCCTTTCGATTTTTGCCCTCCCGGCAGCGGATGCCAAATTCTTAATTCGCCTCCATCAATAACGCCCCGGCCTTCAGCCCCTCTTCGATTAGATGGATCTTGAATTTTATATTTAACGTGTGAAGAATCCAATTTTTCAAATGTTATTCGAATATTTTTTGGTACGTTTGCTGTTCTAGGCGCCCAAGTACCAGATACTTCATTGGTTATTTTATACGTATCTAGTAGCCACGGATATCCCCAACTTCTAACATTTTTCTCAATTTCTGATAAAGGATAAACATGAATACTTGTCCCTGTATCAGAACCAATTAAACCGACTATACCTTTATCGCTTAGCAGGGGGGCTCCTGAAGTTCCAACGTCAATAGATAAGCCCTTCACAATTATTTTATCGTTACTTACCTTGAATACGTGACCAGCCCTTTCAGGTATAAACCAATTAGTATTCTTTCCAATAAAAGTTATCTTTCTATTTTTCTCTAATTTACTAGTATCAGCAGACAAATATCGCCACATTCGATTGTCGGGTATTTTCATTCGAAAAATAGCAAGATCATTCTTTTCGTCATGATGCGGTAGGAGTTCCGCTTTTCGCGTTAATGGTTCACCAAACAGTTTAACCGAGATATTTTTAGCCGTTTCATCGGGACCTCCTCCTCGAAGTACATGGTCCGCTGTGACAAAGTAAACGTATTTTTCATCATCACCAACAATCCAGCCGAAACCATTGTGAGTATCACCACTTTCCCACTCAGCTTGAATTGTTACTACGTTGTTCCGCAATGCCGTCGCTATTTCATACTCTGGTGTATTAGCATTTACAGACAGCGATACAATTAGAGTTAACCCAATCAAAATATCCATTATTTTTTTCATTTCATTACCCTTACAACAACCAGACCAGTTCCCAAAAGAACCCCAAGAATTGACCATATAATACCTACACCTGGCACTGACATGATCCAATTTAAAACTGCTGGCGTCAGCTCTTGATTAAATCCAGCAGTTCCTACTTTCATTGAATTCACATCTCCACGATACCAAAGTTCAAACTCCTGTTTTTGAGATATTAATTCACTATTCTTTAATTTTAGGACACTGCTTTCAATTCGAAGAGTTCCACTACTACTTTTTAGGTTAATACATTCTCCACTGCGAAGTTCTCTGCGTTCCGAATCACCACGTAATTGAAATCGACCTGAAACGACAGAACAGCGCACTCGCTGATTTGCAGAGGAATTTAGAATATATTTTGAAAAAGAAAAACTCTCAATATCAATTCCATCAAAAACTAAAGGTGAGATTACACTGATTTGTATCCTAGGAACATTCTGTAAATCAGAGATAACGGTCACACTTCTTGGGAGGCTGCAATTTTCGTCCATTGGGCAAGGTAACGACTCCCTGTTTATCACTTTGCTACCGGAAACTACGAATTCAATGTCTCCTTCTAGTTTGAATTCAGCTCTGACGAAAAGATCATCTCCTAATAAGGGAGAATTAGGAGCCGCAACAATGGACAAATATTGATTATCGCCGCCCCACTCTAACCAAATCTTCGCTCCCTTAGGAATAAACAATGATTCTAAATGAGCTTCACCGTTAGATGTCATCTTTAGCAATTTAGAGTCTAATTTCATGTCTAGTTCCGGAGGACTAGAAGAACTAAGCTCTGAAAAATGAGAGAGGACGAAAGGCTTATTCATTGCCATTAGAACCGACCCAGTCCACTCAAAATCTTCCGCTAAGGTTACGGTAATCGCTTTAGATCTTACATCAATAAAACCAGGTGTTGATAAAAGCACAGCTGATGAAGGTATAAACGCCATAATAACTAGAAGAGCAATGATCCATCCTATACCCTTAAAAAAATCCGCCAAGGCAGATTTTTTCTGCATATCCAATATTTGTTCAAGTTGATTAATTTTTTCGAGATCCTTCCGTACATCCATTTCTGGATTATCAGCTAATTTCTTGATGATTTTTTCAAGTATTTTTTCTCTTGCTTTATATATTAACCGATTATCATTTCTGAAAGGCAAATAGATAATATTCTTAAATCGCTTTAACGATTTATCGAATTTCAGCTCTAAACTGCTTTTTTTTCTCCGTTCTGAACGCGATCTTCTCCCATGCTTTGCTTTATCATTTTTGTGACTATAATCTCCCAAAACACTTACTCCTCAAAAACCAAATCTAACTTTTAGTATCTGAAGAATTAACAGGTACAGCGATATCGAATATTTTTTTGAGCCATTTATCACTTTCCAACGGTTTAGCCGCAATCTCCAAGCGTATAACTGGTGGATGATTTTCTGGCCATGTTATTTCGATACTGATGGGGTCACCTGCAGGAAAGCTTTCACTCACTTTGTTGTATTTTTTTGACATTCCTTTTCCTAGAAAACGCCAGGCTAACTTCTCGATATTTACACCAGTACGAACAATCACTTCAACATCAAAATCTTTATTTTTTATCACATCCTTTTTATCTAGAGAAGCGCGAATAGGTATATAAATCGTTCCCTTTTTCTTTTTGCTCCATCCGAAAATGCCTAATTCTGATTGTTTCAATTTGATTTTTGATAAAACCGGTTCTACTGGCCATTTAAGACTTTTTGCAGGTTGAAGCTTTGCATCCATTCGGTAATATAGCCGAGGTTTCAATGCAATTCCCGTAATAAAAGTCTCTGCATTTTTCGTTTGTTCTGACACGTCTGGAAAATAGACATTAATTGTATCTTCCGGTGTATAGGCTTCCAATCGATTCTCTTTTAAAGAAACCAATTCAAAATCAGCAGAGACCTTAGATTCATACAAACCTTCGCAAATTCCTCCTCTTGATTTGTAACCTAGCACTCCATAAATGGCTTTAATGGTTGCATGAGTTCCGCAGTCATTTTCGTCACTATTTGCAGAAGTTGATATCAATAGCAGAGTAGAAGCAACTATAAAAGAAAAGGGTTTGAATTTATTAGCTAGCTTATTAATTGATTTTTGCGCGTAAAGCGAGGCATTGGTAAACACATCTTTCCCTGTGATTCGTTTTTTATTAGAACCTATAGTAAACAAACGACAGTTTTTTATCAATCCATGCATTTCAATTAGTTTTATTTTGAATTACTCAGATTTAGTAAGTATCTAGGTGAGTAATACATGCTAGGAGCTGAAGAATCTGCATGACTATACTAGTTAACATGTTGATTTAACAAGTAAAAATCTCGACTTTTATGACGACTTATGCTCGAAATCCTTTCGACAAAATATTAAATATCCAACACCATGAAAGTCATTGATAGTTTACAAAAAGACATTACCCAACAAATACCCGTAATCCATGCGACCGGCGGGAATCGAGAACGTTTATACATATTCGTGCTTAAATATGTTCTTATAAAAGTTAATTTGTCAGTACCTAACCCATCTAAACAAGAATGAGTCTCTTTATGGTCTGCGATTTTTGGATCGTCTGGTGTTTGGTCCTCTGAATTGAGGTATGCGCCGCTTTGCCAACGTACCGCTTAGGTTAAGGCTAGTTGCTAACAACCAAGGCTCTTTTTCTCTTTTTACTGTCAGCTTACTATTGTTCCATTGCGCTACTTTTCCTTTACGAGTATGTCGATGTCGCCCTTTCTGGCCCCTTATCTTTCACCTCCTTGTGAAAAATAATGTCAGCGACTAGCTTGTTTTTATTCTATTTGGAAATTCAAAAGAGTGTGATAAATACGAAAAGCTATTTACCACAATTAGAACTATCTGCCGCTCTTGTAACTCGCATTCCACTACTTGTGCAGGTATAAGTTATAGAAACATTACCTAAGCATTCTGTAATTGAAACAAAATCTGTTGGCACGCTATTAACATTGACGTTTAATTTAATCTTTTTCTTACTATCTACTTCGCAATTGTAGGTCTTTAAAGTGGTGGTGGTTTGAGTGATCCCCAAGACAGATTCAAGAGTAGCTGGCTGACCAAGAAAAATGGAATTTTCACCAGTTGCGGCTTCCTGCGCAAACGCAGTTAATCCGGAAAAACAGACCAGTACTGAACACAATTGAATTATTTTTTTCATATATTATCCTCACTTCTACTTATTATATTTACATTTTCTGGCCTATCCCATATCGAGATACAAAAAAAACCATCGAACGAGGATAACTTAATTGCAATTGTTGTGCAAACACCCAGTTCAATTAGTATTTCTCCTTCCAGCCGGTTGGTATTCCGATACTTTGTAACGGACCTTACTTCATCGGACGAACCCGTTTTTGACTAGATCGGCTAAACTTTGTTTAACACATTGCTGGAAATGCTTCAGTCTAACGTTTAGAAGCAGCGACTCAGCCTATACTGTTTTCTTTGTTCGGTATTAGTGACATCGAATGTAGTGTCAATTTCACCCTTCTGAATATACTTTATGGTTTAGAGAAAAAGATTGTTTCTTCAGTTCAAGTCGGCATCCTGTTAATGACTGGAGCCTCTTGATTAGTCAAATTTGATATCCAACAGGTTGACCATTTTTATCTAACACCTGTAATTTTAACATTCTTGGTATGGCCACCTGGTTTAATCTAAAATGAGGATTTCAAAATTTTTAAGGTTCTCTAATGTTTCACTGAACTAACGTAGGGGTCTGATGTGGTAGCACCGTACGTCCGGTTCTAAGTGGTCGCGGTCAGCGAAAACTGCCTGATCCGAGCTAAATACCTAATAGTAATATTTGATGTATAAGCTAAACTGGGTACTATACTGCTCTCTAGTGGCACTCTATGATCAATAGGAGAAATTCATATAAGAGAGTATTTGTTAAAGTTGTCTATGGCTATAAAAAACCCCATATTTAAAAAGCAGCTTTTGATAGCGTCTGCGGTATTTAGTTTGTTTGCGTTATTTATGACAATAGGTATCTATTGGCGTGCGTCTGACATTCCAGTACCGAGTAGACTAGTAGCAGCTTCTTTTTCATCAGTGTTTTTTGGGCAGATTTGTATATGGATTTTCTGGGTGGCTTTGTTGGTCGGCTTAAAAAGGACAATCGAAGTGAGCCTTTCACTAAAAGCCCGCTCGGAGATCAGCAATTCAAAATTCGTTGTTTATCTGGCTTTATCCTGCTTAGTTGTATTGACCCTGCATTATGGCTGGATGGTGTTAACCAGCGATCTGTTAAGCCCTTATCATAAATTTCCTGATAGCCGGTTTGGTGTATTTCGTTACTTTTTTATCTTTTGGGTTCTTATTGATCTCGTTATTGTGGTAGCTTGCTTAATTGTTTTTTTATTTCAGCTACATGCACAGAACCTAATCAATAACCTAACGATTAAATCCGATGCTGGTATTATCAGTCCAAGCAATGACGAATCTGAAGAAAAGGCTTTGGACGTTAATCAAAAAACAAATACACGACTTTCTAATGAAAATATCATTAAAGTTCGTGTTGGTACCAAGCAAATAATGGTGGCCGTCAATCAAATAGGTTGGATTGAAGCTAATGATTATTATGCTAATTTACACACTCCAGAAGGTGGCTACTTGGTTAGGCAGACTTTAAGAGGCTTGGAAAAACAACTACCAATTTGTTTTATTCGTGTCCATCGTTCAACTATAGTGAATATCAACTTTGTCGAATCAATAAAAAATGTTAATGGTAAGCATCTGGTAATTTTAAAAGATGGTACCAGCAGAAGTATTTCTAAAACGGGTTATCATGAATTGTGTAGAGTCACAGAACACTTGAAATAATTTGTTTTTCTCATTGTCGTTCACTGCATTCACTGCATAGCCTTCATTTTGGAAGGGTTTCCCTGCGTTTAAGCTGCATTCCAATAATCCTTCTGCTAATTTATTGGTTGACAGCTGTACTATGCCCTCTCCTGGAAAAATAGAAAATAGCGATATTAATACACCAATGATAGAGCTGATTGTTCAAATTACTGTTGACCAGTTAAGAGCGGAAATGCCGGACCGGATGTTGGACCAGAGTTTTTCATAAAATCAGGATATATAATGATATTTCAAACATACTTTTTATTCAAAATAATTGCTTGCGTTGCTTTTGTTTTATCAACCACAAGGGTTTTAGCTACTGGACATAGTTTCGAAATATCAACGGTCAGTCCGCGTGTCGATGATTATTATCCAGATATATCTCCTACAAATTCCAAGGTTGTATTTTACTCCAATCGAGCAGGGAGCTATCAAATATACACCATAAATTTAGACGGAACTGACTTAGAGCAATTGACCTTCACAAATGCAGATAACAGAACCCCGGTATTTTCACCAGATGGAAATCTAATCGCCTATCAATCTGAGCAAGACGGAAATCGAGAAATATATGTTATGAATGCAGATGGTACAAACCCAGTAAATATTTCAAATCATACGGCAGAAGACTCGCATCCCAAATGGTCAGGTGATGGTGAGCGGATTATATTTGATAGTCTACGCGCTCATGAGAAGTACACTGAGATTTTTATAATGGATGCAGACGGCAAAAATCCTAAACGATTGACATCTCATAATGATGACGATAGCTACGCTTCTCTTTCGTCTGATGGCAGTAAGATACTTTGGCGTCGTATACTATCAAATGGTGGTAATCATCCAACGGGTAAAAATTCAGAAATATTTATAATGAATCCAGATGGAAGTGACATAAAGAACCTGACAAATCATGAAGGTTGGGACGGTTACCCCGATTTATCACCCGATGGAAATTATGTGTTATTTTCATCTAACAGAAACAGAAAAGGAGATTTTTATTGGGACGTAGATATTTTTATGATGAGAGTAGATGGTTCTGATGTTATTCAGCTTACTGAAGCTATTCCATTTGTCGAGCAAGTTCGTGCTCGTTGGTCTAAAGATGGAGAGATAATTATCTTTAATCAGGATTTTACAGGAGAAAGAACTGACGATACTGGGACCGTAATTAGAATAATGAAATCTCCGATTTATACAGCTTCAGAACATGAACTCAAATGACCACGCTAGTACTTATTCTCGCTAGCCTCTAGGGGAGAATATTTTCGGTCTTAATGAAAAGCTACATCTTTTAGTGCGGGAATGAAAATGAATCGCCGATAGGCTATTAA
>CAZOBX010000240.1:7171-9032 GCA_964578045.1 uncultured Kangiella sp.
GCTATTAATGCGGTGTGTGTTATTGCTGTACAAACTGTTTGATGATTTCAAGTTGCGCACCGCCACAACTTGCTACAAAATAGCTCTGGGTTGGTTTGGCCAACCCCTGGATACGATATCTTGATGACTGAGGTTGAATTAGTAATAAAGCCAGACCGCATACTGGATAATATCCGGCGGGAATCAATAACGTTTATACCTATTCATCCTTTATTTGCTATTACTAACCATTAATTCGTCAGAATCGTTTTCTTGCAATCAATCACGTTGTTCATTCGGATTCGGTACACGCCCTGAGGCTCCCGATAAGATGTAAAGTACAAATATATCCCGTCCGGAGACCAAAAAGGATAACCATCTTTTGCTGGAAAATTAGTGACTTTTCGAATGGTATCTCCGTTTTTAGTCATGATGAAAATGTCTGTTACACCCGGCTGTTGATCACGATCAGAGGCATAAGCGATGAATTTGCCGTCTGGAGACCAGCTGGCATAACTTTCTTCTCGTTTGGACTTAGTGATAGGGGTCACACGTCCACTACCAAGGTCAATGCGTTTGATGTTGAAATCGACCTTGGATAACTGTTCGTGATAAAGGATAGACTGGCCATCTGGAGAAAATTGCGCGTGAGCTTCGTATGTAGTGGCGTTAGTTAATTGACTTAATTTTTGAGTGGCTAAATCTAGCAGGTAAATATCCGAATTACCGGTGCGAAATGAATTAAAAATAATACTAGAGCCGTCCGGTGAATAAGATGGTAACCAGTCCCAAGCTTCGTTTGTGGCCAACAAGGTTGATTTACCCGTGGCAATCTCATACTGGGCGATGTCTGTTTTGCCGTTTTCCACATAAACCGAATTGAGCAGATATTTGCCATCAGGAGAAAATGTTGCGCCATTGTTTAACGCCGGGATATCAGTGTGTTCACCGGTTTTAATATTGAGCAAATAAGTTCCGCGCTCTGCCTCGCCACGATCCCAGGCAATTGCAATCAGGCGTCCATCAGCCGAGAAGCTGTCATATTGATATTGATTAATCCCCTCTTCGACCGCAAATCGTTCAAGCAAACAACCACCTGGGTTTACAACAGGATCGACAATATCCGCCTGGGTATTTTTGAGATAGCTGGTATAACCAGTAATTGACAATAATAGGATTACAATAGCACGCATCATAATTGGTCTCGCAAGATTAACCTCGTAGGAGTACTAGATTATTGTACTGGTTTTCGCTTATGCGCACTAGCTCACACCACTCCCCTCATCTCAAAATTCAGTCAGTTAGTCGAATCTTAGAAAATATTTTGCGTTATATTTGTACCGGGCTAATATTACCGCGACATTCTAATTTTCAGAAGATGTCTACATAGAAATTCTGTATAAATTCGTGGTATATTCTAGTCTAACCAGAAAACAAAGGCATTAACATGAGCCTGAATGAATGATTAGATTTGGCGTCCTCTTTAAGCACTCGATTAGATTCCAATTGGTCTTTGTTTATTACCCTTCAACTTGCTTTGATTTGCGGTATAATTTACCTCGATCGGCCACTGACCAAAAACCACAGATTAATGTTGGTTTAAGATCTTAGTCTTATGTGCCGCAGATTTAATATTATTGATGACCCACTCACTAAGTTAACCAGTGAGTTACTCGGCCTTGAGTTTTCTACTAAATCTAATCCTTATGTTTGTCCTAACGAACAAGTTGCCAGTGTTGCATTAGTTGATGGTTCTCCCGGGCAGATTAACGCTGTATGGGGGATTCAACCTGCATGGGCCAATCGCTTAATTATCAACGCGCATGCAGAAACCGTTTCGAGCAAAAAAACCTTTAAATCAGCTTTTAAAACCAACCGATGC
>CAZOBX010000241.1:0-8902 GCA_964578045.1 uncultured Kangiella sp.
GCCGTTATCTAAAAAGTAAATCGACGGTTGAGGATAGCAAAACCACCCTGTCAAAGGGCCATGTTTTAGTCGAAGAAAAAAATAAGCAATTCACTCGAACGGTGATTACCGACAATCACAGTTGGCTATCGGATGAGCCAGCTTCAGTCGGTGGCTCTGATCTCGGTCCTGATCCATACGAGCAGTTATTAGCGTCGCTTGGCACCTGTACCTCGATGACCATTCGAATGTATGCCAATCACAAGAATATACCTCTGGATGATATAAGTATCGAGCTAGAACATTCACGGGAGCACGTGAAAGATTGTGCTGGATGTGATAACCAGCCCATGCAACTGGATGTATTGCAAAGGACCATTAAACTAAAAGGAGAATTAACCGAGCTACAAAGACAAAGATTATTGGAGATCGCGGACCGCTGTCCAGTGCATAGAACTTTGCACGGTTCACTTGACATCAGAACCGATTTGCTCAATTAACTTTTAGTGCTTTACATGTTAAACAACAGGAAAAAAACGAGCCCGTTATTCATAGCCTCGTTTCTCCGTTAAGTCAACATTGTTTGCTGAATTCACTTTGATAAAATTGACCTGGCGCTATTATTCATTCGCCAGGACCAAAGCCTGATTATTGTAATAATGAGCCTGGCCTTATTTTTTAAACTCTACTGATTATGACTAGTTTTGCAGTTTAATGAGCTGTAATTTCGCGTTATAGTGTCCTTGCTCAGCGGCTTTTTCGAACCATGTTCTGGCCTGAGTGAGATCTTGTTTTACCTCAACCCCATTAAGAAATTTTACCCCCAGAGTATACAAAGTCTTGGCTTTCATATTAACTTTGTAATTGTTGGAGGCTTGGACGTTCATTGAAAGACACAAAATTGAAATAATCGCTGCGAATAAAGCAAAACGTTTTATTGATGACATTAAATTCTCCTAAAGGGTAAAAATAGTTAAGTACAATTAACCTTATCTAGACACTTAACTGGCTAATCCATCAGGAGTTTGTGCGGACAGTTGTTATTTTGTAACAGGAATATATTCTGTAAGCGTTAGAACATAAGAGCTCTGGAGATCAATCTAGGCCTAATTATTCAGTTTATTAAAATAGCCTTTCCTAGCTGATGAACAGTAAAGTATCTCAAGTAAAGATTTTAGTCAAGTCAATATTTGCCTTGTCTGCGTAAATGAAGCAAGTCCATGTCCAATATCTGAGTGTCCGGAAACAGGGGGAAAGATCAACGTGACCCGTTATTAAAGACTTGAATCGAACTGGAATGTTATCGACTAAAATTTTTGCGTCCTCTCGCTCAACAAAATTGCCAAGCTTCGCTCCAAATAGCCAAGACCCGCCCTGCTTATTTTCTAAGATTTAAACTGATTACAATGCTAACTGCAATATCTTTAAGATCTCTAAGTCCTGTTGATCTAAATTCATTTTCATCTCCTAACGTTTATTACCACCTATTGAATTTGCTATTCCCTGCAGGACTGATCACTGGGCGTTTAGGTCCATTACCCCTTTCACTCTTCTTGCACTCTACTACTGCCCTAAGTCTATAGGATAACTCTCTGCATAGACTCTATTTGATGTTGTGGCACATTTGATAATGAAAATCTTACATGACCTGGGCGGACCTATTGGCAGCAATGAACTAGGACCCCTTCGCAGAAGGGCTTTTTGCAATTATTGTGTTTCATTTTGAAATTATTTTTTCATTATGAACTATAATGTATAACTAAGAATTAGGTTGCAAAAGTCAGTTGATATTAATAACTGTTAAATATCAATGGATTAATATCTAATACGTTTATTGGCTTGCTTTTTGCTTAATGTTAAATCGACTCGTAATATTTTAATTCAAAAAACAATATTTGAAACAGGATTAAACGAATGAGCAGGTGAAATAGCGATGCTAAATAATAATACACGATATAATAATATACCTAAAGTTTTGATCTTTGGCTATCAGGAGTTTAGCCGCCTTATTACCCGTAACATGGATGAATTTAAAGACCTGGCTCGCTTTAAAATTGTGGACATTATTGTTGGATCTTCAACGGATGTTCAGCAACATGTTGAAGATTATAATCCAGATGTTGTAGTCAGTGCGGGCGCGAATGCTGCTCACTTGAAGTCGTTCCTGGATGTTCCGGTTATCTCTCTGGAAGTGACTGAGGCCGATATTGTCGTCGCGATAAGTAAGGCAGCAAAAATCTCAGATGAACTACTGCTTATCTGTTTTGAAAAACCTAAATCAATACTGCCGCACCTTGAAAAAAGCCTTGGTGTTAGCATTAGCTGCGAAACCTATGGTACACCTGAAGAGGCGCGAGAATTATTTTATCTTGCGACTAATAAAACTTCAAAAATAGTTGTTGGGGCCAGTTTGGTTTGTGGATTAGCAACTAGCGAAGGAATTAAATCATTCCTGTATTATTCAAACGAATCCTGCCGAAAGACCTTAAAAAGAGCGATTGAAAAAGGTATTGATTTTTCTCAAAACAAAAACAATCGAGCTTTGTATCATTGGCTGTTGACCAAATCGCAGACACCAACAATTTTGGTGGGTGAAAATAATGAATTGCTAAAAATCAATGAGTCTGCCAACCAGATATTTAAGCTAGGTGATTTAACTAATGACGAAATTTTGGAATTATTGCAAGAAAATCAGACCTCAGGTCTACTATACCATCATGGTAACAATTGGAAACTTTCTCAAGATACTGTCAATTTACCAGGTTGTAATGAATTAATTGTCTACCAATTTTTTAAAGTCAGTCAAGAATTTCTCCTATCAGAAAAAGCCGAAAAACGCGAAAGTAAACTCATATACCAGTCCGAATTAATGGTTCGAATGATGGATAAAATCCATCGTTTTTCATTCTCACCGAGCAATGTATTAATTTGCGGTGAATCGGGAACCGGTAAAGAATTGGTCGCACGTACCATTCATCAGTCGAGCCCTTATGCTAGCGGCAACTTTGTTGCCGTCAATTGTGGTTCCATTCCAGCCGAGTTATTTGAAGCTGAATTTTTTGGTTATGTACACGGAGCATACACAGGCTCTAAACGGGGTGGGAGTATAGGCTTGATCGAAAACGCCTCCAATGGAGTTTTATTCTTAGATGAAGTGAGTGATCTCACTCTAGGCCATCAGGCCAAACTGCTTAGATTTATTCAGGAAAGGTCTATTCGCCCTATAGGTAGCAACAAAGAGTTGTCAGTTGATCTAAAAATTGTTGCCGCGAGTAACTTATCTCTAGCTACCTTGGTATCAGAGAAAAAGTTTCGCGAAGATCTATTCTTCCGTCTTAACGTCTTCACCATTGAACTACCACCCCTGCGGATAAGAAAAGGCGATATCGAAGCGATTTCATTAGTCAAATTGGAATATTTTTTTAATCTCTACAAGTTAGAGCTCGATGCCAATCGAGTACTCGCTCAATTACTTCCTACATTTGATGATTATTCGTGGCCAGGCAATATTCGAGAGTTAGAAAATGTTATTGAACGCTTAGCCGTTCACTTGACGAATGACAGTGACGAACAATACTTACAACAAGTCATGCGAGATGTTGCGCCAGAATTATACACTCCTAACAATAATACCGAGGGAAGTATCCAACAAATAGAACTAACTATGATCTTTGATGCAATGAAGAAGTTTGGCAACGATAAACGCCAAGTAGCTGATTACTTAGGGTTGAGCTATACCACTTTGTGGCGTCGACTTAAACAATTTAAAAAATAACATTATTTTTATAACTGAAACTAAACATAATCAAAACAGACGGGGGAACATGCTCTATGAAATATTTTAAACTCTCTAAAATAACATTGCATTTGAGTTGCGCGCTGCTCGGTATGACGATGGTGGCTCCAGTAACTTATGCTGAAGAAAAACAAACTGAAGATGGAGAAGTAAACGTTATTACCATTTCTCGTAAACGACCAGAAAATATGCAGGAGGTGCCGATTGCCATTATTGTGATGTCAGAAGATGAACTTGAGGCGGCTGGTGTTGAAAGGTCCGGTGATATTTTTAGTTTGATCCCAAATATTACTTTAGTTGATACGGCGAATATTGGAGACACTCAGGTGAGTATCCGAGGCATCGTTTCAACTCGAGATGCTGAATCAACTTTCGCTTATATCGTGGATGGCATTTTGATGACTAATCCAAATCGTTTTAGTGAAGAGTTAGTCGACGTTGCTCAAATTGAAGTTATCAAAGGACCCCAAGGTGCTTTGTATGGTCGAAACGCAGTGGCCGGAGCTATATTGGTGACAACCAATGATCCAAGCGATGAATTTCAAATGAAAGTAAAGGCTGGAGTGGCAAATAATAATACTCAATCAGCCAGAGTCACTTTGTCCGGCCGACTAGCAGAATCAGTCAATGGTCGTATTAGTGCAAGTTATAGTAATACCGATGGTTTTTATAAAAATGATTTCAGTGGCCGAGACGATGTCGTTGATTTCTCAGATAATAAAACCGTTAAAGGTCGTATTTCTTGGGAAGTTAATAGTATCTTAGATTTGGATTTTCGCGGCTCCTTTAGTGAAGCGAAAGGCGGAGCGATTAATTTTAATGCCAGTTTTGCATTACCATCCTTTGTAGAGGCATTTAATCAGCCCGCTTTTTTTAGCGATGTTAATCAACATGATTTTATTTTTGCTTTTAATGTGCCTGGTGAAAACGAGCAAAAAACTAAAGATTTTTCCGTCAAAGCCAACTGGTATCTTGACGGATATGAGATTACCGCATTTGCTGCCTACAGCGACCTGGATGAATATCTATTGTCGGACGGTACTAGCGCGACGTTTTATGGCTATGAATTGACAGCACAATGCCAGGCAGATCGTGCCACCCTTAACAATTTGCCGGTTGATTTTGGTGGTGCTGGGCGAACCGATTTATTCGGTGAGTTTTTCGCACCATTTGGTGTTCTCCCTCCGGGAAATGATTTTGCGGGGGTTTATGGACCCTATACGCCAACCTCTTGTGATGGCTATCAATATCAAGAACGTAATCAAACCGATACGAGTTTTGAGGTGCGTTTAACTTCAGATGGATCCTCCGAGTATCGTTGGATAGCGGGTCTGTATTTTTCTGATATTGAGCGCGATGTGGTGGTTGCATATGGCGCGGATACAGGACAAGGATTTTTGCGCCAGGCTTATGTTGATCCAACGGGGCCGAATCCAACCGATTTGTTATTTGATGACACTTTCGATACCTCTGTTTATTCTGTCTTTGGTCAAATGGAATTTGACCTCGCCGAAGATTTTGAATTGTCGTTAGCACTGCGGTACGACCGAGAAGAACGCAGTGTTTCCAATAATGTACCCAATGTAACTGCATCAGGATTAAATATTAATACCTATGTTAATGGCGTATTGGGACCGATTAATCCTGCTTTCAATACCAACCCTGGCGGTATCCCTGATCGTTCTCAAGACTTTACTCAACTTCAACCCAAAATAAGTTTAAGTTGGAAAATGGATGACAATATTAATCTTTATACCAGTTATGGTGTCGGATTTAGAAGCGGTGGTTTTAACTCGATAGGCACACAAGCAACTCTCGATTTTTGGTTTAATGCCTCGGGTACGGGTACGCCAGGTGATGCCGTTGATGCTAAGCTCCAAGTCAAGGACGATTACGCTAAAGAAATCACACAGAGTGTTGAGTTAGGCATGAAGACCATGTGGCTCGATCGCCGTTTACGAATCAATGCTGCAATTTTCCACAATCAAATCGAAGATAATCAGTTCTTTGAATTTTTTGCTGGTCCGTTTGGTTTATTACGTGCGGTGACGACTATTGATGAATTAGAAATTCAAGGTCTTGAAATGGATTTTAAAGCGTCCATTTCTGACGAGATTAGTTTTTTTGGTGGTCTTGGGTTACTAACCAGTGAAATTAAAGAAAATCAAAATCGTCCTCTCACTGTCGGTAACGACGCACCACAGGCACCTGACAGAACCTTTAACTTAGGGTCTCAGTTTGTGTATGAAATGAGTGATCTATATTTAGTCACCCGTCTTGATTGGCAGTATATTGGGGAGATGTGGTTTCATACGTTGCAAGGTGAAAGAACGCCAACTATTTGGGATTTCTTCGGTACTTTAGGCGGCGGGGTCCCTCCTGGCCCCCATCACCAAGATCTCAGTTCTGCCAAGCGCGATGCATACAGCACATTGAATCTACGAGTGAGTATCGAAAATCAATATGCTAGCGTCAGTTTGTGGGCTAAAAACCTTACCGATGAAAATTATTTACAGGAAGTAATCCCTGCGCCCGAATTCGGAGGTTCATTTATTCACCCTTCCGCCGAAAGGTCTTATGGAATTGAGTTCCGGTACGAATTTTAACTGACCGCTAATTTAACTATGAGCTTGGGTATAACTTTGCTCATGTTTTAAATAGTGAGAAGGTTTTTAATGTACCAAATAGACTCTGCAGGAGATTATTGCAAAATGAACAAACCCTTGAAGAACATAAGGATCTTAGATTTAACTCACATGTTATCGGGTCCTTATGCCACCATGATTTTAGCCGATTTAGGTGCTGAAACAATAAAAATTGAACCTCTGAATGGAGAGGGAACCCGTAAGTTACTGGCCACCGATAAAAGTAATTCATTAGATGGAATGGGAGCTTACTTTATAACATTAAACCGAAATAAAAAGAGTGTCTGTATTGATTTAAAGAGTAAAACGGGTCTACAGGTTTTTTATGACTTAGTTAAAACCGCCGATGTGGTCGTTAACAATTTTGGTCCCGATGTTCCGGCACGCTTAAAAATCGATTATCAGTCATTAAAATTGATTAGTCCGGCCATTATTACTTGTTCGGTGACTGGTTTTGGTAAGAATGGTCCCGGCTATAACAGACCGGCATTTGATATGGTGGCCCAGGCAATCGGTGGTGGCATGTCCATTACCGGTATGAATAAAGACGCTCGGGTCAGAGCCGGTATACCCATTGGTGATTTAGGTGGTGGCATGTTTGCGGTGATGGGGATCCAGGCAGCCTTGCTTGAGCGTAGTCAGAGCGGTGAGGGTCAAGATGTTGATATATCAATGCTCGATTGTCAGGTTTCGCTATTGAATTACATGGCTACAATGTACCATCTTTCCGGAAAAAATCCTTATCCAAACGGTAATTCGCACTTTGTGCATGTGCCCTACAATACTTTTAAAACAGCGGATGGCGAGATTGTGATTGCGGTGATTACCGATAATTTTTGGCAAAACCTTAAACAGGTTGTGAATTGTAAGGTGTTTGAGAATGTGATTTATGATGGGCAACCGGGACGTTGTGCTAATCGTGACTTTATTGATCAAACTCTCAGCAAAATATTGCTGACTAACACCTCGAAATATTGGCTTGAGCTATTAGAGGCAAAACGTATTCCATGTGCGCCGGTCAATAATCTAGAACAGGCTTTGTCTGATAAACAAGTAATACATCGCAATATGGTGGTAGATTTAAAACATCCTGATGGCGGAATGACCAAGGGGCCGGGTAATCCGATTAAGTTTTCACGCACATGCGAAGACAGTTTTGCGAGCGCTCCGTTAATCGGACAGCATACCGATACCATCTTAATGACGTTACTTAACAAGACTGAAGAGGATCTCAATCAGTTACGTGCGCAAGGTGCTATTAAATAACCTAAACTCTGGATAAAAGGTCATTAGTTAACAGCAGAGATAACTCATGAATAGAACTGTATCAATCAATGAAGTAGGTCCTCGAGATGGCTTACAAAATCAACAAGAAATCTTAGCTATTGAAGAAAAATTAAGATTGATTGAATCGCTCCAAGCCGCAAATATTCCATCAATCGAGATTGGGGCGTTTGTTTCGCCAAAAGCGGTACCCGCGATGGCAGGCACCGACCAAATAGTGGCACAGCTAGCAAAATCTGATAGCCAGTATTCGGTGCTAATTCCGAATATGCGAGGATTTGAATTGGCTTATGCTAGTGGTGCTAGAGCGATGAACTTAGTCGTGGCGACCTCGAACACCATGAATGAAAAAAATATTCGAATGGACACTAGCCAGGCTATGGCGGTTAGTCTGGAAGTGATAGAACGGGCAAAACAACAGTCTGAATCAGTCACTATCCAAGTCTATATTGCGACTGCGTGGGCTTGTCCTTTTGAAGGAAATGTTTCGCCGAATAAAGTGTCTGAATTAACTAACTATTTTTTGTCTGCCGGAGCTTCAAAAGTTGTTTTGGCAGACACGATTGGAGCGGCCAATCCCGAACAAACTCAAAGCTTAACTCGATTGTTGGTTGAAGAATATGGCAGCGACCAGTTGTCTTGTCATTTCCATGATACACGGGCGATGGGTTTAGCTAATGTTTATGCCGCATTGACTACAGGAATTCGTCAATTCGATGCATCCATTGCAGGTTTAGGTGGATGCCCCTTTTCTCCCGGAGCCAGCGGCAATGTTGCCACAGAAGATGTGGTTATGATGTTGCAGCAGATGGGGTATAAAACAGGGATCAGTTTACCGAAATTATTAGCAGCATCTGATCTAGCTCAAGAGTTAACTGGTTCTGCACCAGGTGGGCGAGCAAAGAGTTGGATGAAAAATTGTCTAAAGAATAGCCATGGAATTGGGAGAAATATATGAGTTATAGACTTGGCGTAGACGTCGGTGGCACTTTTACCGATTTATTGTTGATTAATGAAGAAAACGGGCAAACATTTACCGCGAAAATCGCTTCTACACCGGACGACCAATCGATTGGTGTACTAAATGGTATTCAACGGATTTGTCAGCGAAGCAATGTCGATCCTAAAGAAATTACTCGAGTCATGCATGGCACCACCATCGCCACGAACGCCGTTTTGACTGGGAAAGGTGCTAAGG
>CAZOBX010000242.1:0-8864 GCA_964578045.1 uncultured Kangiella sp.
ACCGTGGATTGGCAAAATAATGGTTTCCACTTTATTATCGTTTGTTACTAAATAAACGGAAGCTATTTTAGAACGACGGCGTATGCCTGCAAGGTCGTTTTCAATCGCAATACTTGTTTCAGCAGCTTTAGCCATTTGGCGTTGATCAAAATTAGCGGGCCTATCAACAACGACAAATTGTCCAGTCGAAAGATCAACAAACTTTTGCTCTATGTTCGCAAAAGCCGCTTCAATATCAGTGTTTGCTTTTAATAGATTAGCGGCGATCAGCACATTTTTCTTTTTATCAAGCGAAGCATTGATATCTTGCTTTTCTTTCAATAAAACCGCTGCGCTCGAAACGATAATGGAGCAAACCAAACACAAAGTGACGGCAACAATAATCGTCCGTACAAAGGATTCTGTCTTTGCTGATGAATCATTATTAGCTGACATAGCGCTTAGCCCTCCGTTTGATATTCGCCTGGACCACAAAATGGTCAATTAACGGCGCAAATAAATTAGCAAACAATATAGCCAGCATCATGCCTTCAGGGAAGGCTGGGTTGACGACTCTGATTAATACACACATTAATCCAATCAAGAATCCAAAATAGAATTTGCCTTTATCGGTGAGAGAAGCTGAAACCGGATCGGTGGCCATAAACATCATACCGAAAGCAAAACCGCCGGTAACTAAATGCCAGTACCAGGGCATTTCAAACATCGCATTGGTATCACTGCCTATCCAATTTAATAAATAAGACGTTGCGACCATGCCTAAGAACACACCCAGGATAATTCGAAGTGAAGCGATCCGCAAATAAGTCAGCAGTAAACCACCCGCCAGAATCATTAAGGTGGATACTTCACCGATGGAGCCTGGGATCAGCCCATAAAAAGCATTCCACCAGTTTTCATTGATGGCATAATCAATTTGACCAATAGATGCCGTCGCCCCGGCCGCCAAAGGAGTCGCGCCGGAATAGCCGTCGACCACAGTCCACACATCGCCCGACATATCAGTCGGATAAGCAAAGAATAAAAACGCACGACCGGCTAAGGCCGGATTAAGAAAGTTTTTGCCGGTTCCGCCAAACACTTCTTTAGCAATGACGACACCAAAACTGATTCCAAGAGCAACCTGCCATAATGGAATATCGGGTGGTAATATCAAAGCAAATAAAATGGAGGTAACAAAGAACCCTTCGTTGATTTCATGGCCTCTGATGGAGGCAAACAATACTTCCCAGAAGCCACCAACGATAAAAGCCGTGGCATAAATCGGTACAAAATAAAGTGCGCCGATAAACATTGAACTCAAAACATCTTTGGAATATTCCGCGCCAAATAAACTCATTATCCAGCCGCGTATTCCTTCTAATTCGGTAACCCCAGTAGTTGCCATGGCGTCCACAGCTTGATAACCGACATTATACATTCCCCAAAACATCGCTGGAAAAGTGCAGGCCCAAACAAAAATCATGATTCGTTTTAAATCAATACTGTCTCTCACGTGAGAGGCACTACGGGTCACATGACCTGGAGTATAAAAAATGGTGGTGGCCGCTTCAAATAGTGCGTACCATTTTTCGTATTTACCGCCTTTCTCAAAATGAGGTTCGAGGTGATCGATATATTCGCGTAAACTTTTCATTATCCTTCCTTCTCAATGGTGGTTAGGACATCGCGGAGGATGGGACCATATTCGTATTTGCCGGGACAGGCAAAAGTGCACAGCGCCAAATCTTCTTCATCAAATTCTAAACAACCTAACTGCTGAGCGGTTTCAGTATCACCTACCGCTAAAGCACGAAGCAGTAGCGTCGGTAAAATGTCCCAGGGCATGACTCTTTCGTAACTGCCGATCGGCATAATTGCTCTCTCACTACCGTGAGTGGAGGTCGTCATGTCAAAGCGTTTGTGCTTATTCACATGCGATATAAAAGCACGAGTGACCGAGTATTTTTGTGTACCGATATGCAGCCAGCCAAACAGTTCCTTTTCACGCCCCTCGGCAAGTACACTGATTTGATTATGATAACGCCCCAGATAATCTCTATGATGCACTGCGATATGGCCGTTAAAAACCGAACCCGAGATCACTCTTTCATCTTTTGGTGTAATTTGGCCAGCGAGTAGTTGAGATACATTAGCGCCTTGTAACGTGCGCACTAAACGGGGTTGGTTAACTAAAGGCCCGGCTATGGATATGACGCGATGACAATTTAATCGGCCGGTAGTAAATAATTCACCTACTGCGATAACATCCTGGTAACCAATGTGCCAAACGCTTCGTTCTCCATTAACCGGTTTCAGAAAATGAATGTGGGTGCCTACATTACCAGCCGGATGTATACCGGAAAACGCCTGGTAGTTGGCCACATCATTTTTTTCAATATCTATCGATTGATTGCCGTTATAACAAACGAACAATTCACCTTCGGTCAAATGTTTGAGAACGCTTAAGCCGTGATTAAATGCTTCAACTTTTTCTGAGATGATTACCATTGGATCCGCTGCCAGTGGATTAGTATCCATCGCGGAAACAAATATCGCGCATGGGGTTGCATCCTTTGCCGGGACTTTGCTCATTGGACGCACTCGAAGCGCTGGCCACAGACCCGATTCAACCAGATTGTCAACCACTTGCTCGCGATTTAGCTCTGCAAGTTGGTTTTTGTCATACTTAGTGAACTCGACATATTCGTCACCTTTAATTTCAATCACAACCGACAGCAATGTTCGTTTAGCGCCGCGATTGATAGCTTTAATGGTGCCACTGGCAGGTGCGGTATATCTAATACCTTCATTTTTCTTGTCGGTCCACAAAAGATCACCACATTTCACCGTATGTTCCAGGCGAATATGCATGGAAGGTTTCATATCGAGGTAATCTTCACCGAGCAATGCAACCTCAGTAACAGGCGGCCCATCATAAATCGTTTGTTCTGGATTTCCCGTAATGGGGAGATCTAAGCCTTTATTTATCTTAATCATAGAATTATTCAGCGGTTAAGTTTATTAAGTTCTAATCAAACACTATAGTTGAAGACCTTCAAAAATGCGCAAAATGCTCTATTTAAAGGCACAAAACGTTATTTCCCTCGGTCTTTATGAATAAGGACTTCAATCCCAAAAAACGATTAATGTGGAGATAAAAGTACTTATTTTTAGCTGTCTGAAAAATGTCTGAAATTTGTCCGAATTTTGAACGCGCGTATTATACGGGTATCGATGGATAATTGACCAGAGAAAACGACCAAATACCGTTGGTTTAGTTAAGAATTTAGGTTCTTAGCTGGTTAGTTTGTAGACTTTGATGTAACTGGAGGATATTCTGGGTAATCACTGATGAATGTGGTATGTTTTTGAAACCACATATAACCCTAATTTATTCAGTTTAATTACGAAAGCCTGCGCATCCTCTTGATGCGCTTAGAAAATCCATGAAAGCGCTGTTCACCAATCAGGTGATTTGGGCTTTCCTGAATTTCCTATGCACACCAATGGAATCCCCATCTTTTTCGTATTCAACTGATTAATATAGGATAATAAACAAAACAGGAAAAACATTACTATAATTATATGATGATATTTGTCGACCCGTTAAAAGTGAGGTTAGGGTAATGTATTGGAATCGTTCGATAAAAAATCGACTGATTACCATCATCCTTTCTATCTGCATGATTTCTTTGTGCGTAGGAATGTTTACCATAGGTATTAGTTTTTATAATGCCAATAAGGAGTCCATGATCGCCGACTCTATCACTCAAGCAAGATTATTAGCCGATCATGCTGAAACCGCCGTTATATCCGAAGATCCAGCTGTTGTATTAGATATTTTAAAAAGCGCTGTGATGGATGTTCATTCCAGCGCCGCCATATTTGATGCCATCGGACACAAGTTAGCGATGCGAGACAACGATGGTTCCAATTATATTAGCGAAGTTGAATATAAGAGTTCCAGTCAATATTATTGGGGCCCTCAATACCTTTATGTATGGGAAACGATTGGTAAGGATAATAATTTTCTCGGCGTGGTGTATCTAAAAATTTCAACGGCTGCTTTTGACGATAAAATCAGAACCTACGCCTTTTCCAGTTTTGTTATTTTGTTAGTTCTTTTTGTAGTGATCTATATAGCGGCCTTTCGTTTACAAAGTAGCATTTCAAAACGATTGGTTGAACTTGACCGAATCAGCCGAGAAGTCAGTCACAGCGCTAATTATTCGATACGAGTTCCCAATTCAGGCGAAGATGAAATTGGCTCGTTGGCACGTTCTTTTAATCAAATGTTAGAAACCATTGAAGAAAATCAACTCGAGCGCGATAAGGCCAATGAAGCGTTGCATCTTAACCGACGTCGATTAGAGCGCGCGGTGAAAGATTTACAATATTTAGCTAACTACGATTCTCTAACTCAGTTGCCCAATCGGGCGCTGTGTATGGATCGGATCAAATACGCTCTAAAAGGCGCGGCTCGTTCCAATACCATGGTGGCGGTATTGTTCCTCGATCTGGACCATTTTAAAGATGTCAATGATTCACTCGGTCATGCAGTGGGTGACCAGTTACTCAAATCAACTAGTCAAAGATTGCAGGAAAGGATCCGCTCAGAAGATACACTGGCCCGATTAGGGGGTGATGAATTTGTCATTATTCTTAATCATATAAAAGATACCGAAAACGTCATCGATATTGTCGAAAAAATCGTGGTTAGTTTTGAGGAGCCCTTTAAGCTCTCCAGCTATCAGGTGAATACAACCGTAAGTATTGGCATTTGTATGTACCCACATGACGGTATCGATGTGGATTCTTTAATGAAAGCGGCTGATGCAGCGATGTATAAAGCCAAAGAAGTCGGCCGTAATACCTACGAATTTTATCAGTCTGAGCTTAACCAGTTGGCCAACAGACGTCATCAACTGGCCAATGAACTGCGTAGCGCAGTAAAAAATGGTGAAATACATCTGGTCTTTCAGCCGCAGCTTAACTTACCGAGAAACCGGGTGATAGGTGCGGAGGTACTGGTTCGATGGGATAGCCCGGTATTAGGCCAAATCAGCCCGGCAGAATTTATCCCAATCGCGGAAAGTACCGGTTTAATCAAAGAAATCGGTGATTGGGTGCTGGAGAATGCTTGTAAAGTATTAGCCAATTGTCTTGATGAAGGCCTAGAAATCCGTTTAGCGGTTAATTTGTCGGCTATGCAATTTAAACAAGCGGATTTGGCAGCCCAAATTGCGACGACCTTGAAAAAACATCGGGTCCCTCCGAGATGTCTGGAAGTTGAAATCACCGAAAGCATGTTGATGAGGGATGTTAATAAAGCGATCGATGTGCTGGAAAAAATAAAAGAAATGCAAATTCGCATCGCGATTGACGATTTTGGCACCGGTTATTCATCGTTAGCCTATTTAAGGCGCTTTCCCTTGGATGCACTTAAAATTGACCAGTCTTTTGTAGATGAACTAGTGGTGGATAACGATGATACTGCAATCACCCTGGCAATCATCTCCATGGCTAAAAGTTTGCGATTAGAAGTCATCGCCGAAGGTGTTGAAACTTTGCAGCAGCTGGAGTTTTTACGGCAGAATAATTGTGATGACATTCAGGGCTATTATTTTTCAAGACCCATTCCAGAAGAAGAATTTAAGGTTTTTGTTCGCCGACATCGGCTGGAAAATACCGAGTCAAAGCAAATTATTGCCTGAACCTAAATCCCTACCCGCTCTTTATTTTGTGATTTCATATAGGAATTTGGCTAAAACACTACCAATTAACCCACAACACCAACAAAATCAGTTGAATCTAACCGATCAGTCAGGTAAGATTTGCGCCCTTTTGTGCGTGGTGCCATTTTATTGATCCTTATGAGTAACTCAAGAAGCCGATTTATTGCTGGCAACTGGAAGATGAATTGTTCCCGATCCGAGGCAATTCAGCTGGCCAATCAGGTAGTTGCTGCTTCGGGTGGTAGCAATAGTTCAAATAATGCACAATTGTTGATCTGCGTGCCAACCATTCATTTGGCTGATGTTAGCCGTTTGATGGTTAATAGCTCGGTTTTGTTAGGTGCGCAAGATGCGTCTTGGCATGAAAAGGGCGCTTATACCGGTGAAGTTAGCATCAATATGTTAGCCGACTACCAGGTGAGTCATTTACTGGTGGGTCACTCCGAGCGTCGTCAAATGTTTGCAGATGATGATAAAAAAGTTGCGTTAAAATTTGAAGCGGCTTTAAAAAATGATATAACGCCTATATTATGTATTGGCGAAACATTGGAACAGCGTGAAAAAGGGACTACATTGACCGTTTTACAGGCACAATGTGAGGCGGTGATTGAGCGAGTTGGTATTAAGGCATTTGCAAAAGCTTGTGTCGCTTATGAGCCCATTTGGGCGATTGGTACCGGACGAACTGCAACACCAGAGCAAGCGCAACAAGTTCATCAAGCTCTTAGAGCCTGGTTTGCTGAGCGAGATCAACAAATAGCAACGAACTTACAGATTTTATATGGTGGCAGCATGAATGCTGGCAATGCCAATGAGTTATTGGCACAGCCGGACATTGATGGTGGCTTAATCGGTGGAGCTTCATTAAAAGCCGATGATTTTTTACAAATTTATTCTGCAGCAGGATAAACACAATGCAAGAAACAATCTTAATTATTTATTTAGTCGTGGCGATCGCTTTGGTCGGTATCATCTTACTCCAACAAGGAAAAGGCGCAGAAATGGGTGCTTCCTTCGGTGCAGGTGGGGCCAATACGGTCTTTGGTGCAGCCGGTTCTGGAAACGCGTTAACTAAAGCGACGACCATTTTAGCGGTGCTTTTCTTTGCGATCGCAATGAGTATCAGTTACTTAAACTCGAAGCCTGCAGAGGTTGTTGATGCTGTATTTGATGAAGCACAAGCGGTAGAAAAGACGGATTTAGAGTCTGCATTACCGACTGAATCTGATAGCAGCGCATCAGGGCTGGAAGCTGAATTACCACCTGTCGAAGCGCCTGCCGCCGAAGACGTGATAGAAACTTCAGGTACGGATGAAAGTGTGGAAGAGCTTAAGCAGACTTCTAGCACAGATAAAGCTGAAGAAAGCAAAAAAGAACAGGACGACCAGTAGTTAACTGATCGCACGTTTAAGTTTAATCAGCGGATGTGGCGGAATTGGTAGACGCGCCATCTTGAGGGGGTGGTAGCCTATGGCTGTGTGGGTTCAAGTCCCACCATCCGCACCATTAAACTTACCTAAGTGGTTTCGACACCAATCAGTAACCAATGCCCAAGATGCTAGTCTTGGGCATTTTTTATACTCCAAATAAATTCTGAACTATTCGCTAACCTTTCCGGTATATCGAGGGTATTATTAGGGGTATTCTGAGCTTTATTCCCTATTTAACCTGAGGTTATTTAGCAAATCGGCAAAAAACTACCCTAACAGCTAATCGGCTTCAGAGTGTTGCTGTTATGTTAGGTTGCGTGCTAAGCTGCCATATTTGGTGTTAGAACGAATGATAAAAATGGTGAAATAAAGGACTTACCATGATAGTTCAATCAGATGATATAACTAATGTAATCAACACCGACCTACCAAGTATAGTTAAAATGTGGTTACCCTACGATCATTTGTCAAACTCAGAGACCCAGTTTTCTTCCGCTAGTGTTCACGATACTTTACCTTATACTCAAATCACAAGTTTTCTTGATTTCTCTGATTCCAGTTGCGGCAGAGATTCTTTCCAACAAAATAAATTTGCACTGCTAATTGCTGCTACCAGTTTGTTATTACACCGGTATGCCAGTTCCAAATTACAACAAATTCCAACTAGCTATTTTCATCCTGGAAGATCAAAATGGTCTCATGCAATTGTTAGTACAAATGTCGACGATAAATTAAGCTTTGAACAATACTTGAATACAATCAAAGACAAAATATCCACAACGTCCTTCACCAAACAGCAACTCGATGAAACAAAAAGTAATTTTCATCTGAGTTTTATTGATTTGAATGACTCAAAAAATCCCAAATCGAGCTTAGTCTCAGCTATTGATTCGCTTGATATCGAAACGGATATTAATATAGTAATCACTGCAGGGCCAAGTCAGTTAGATCTAAAACTGAACTTTAACAATAACTGTTTTAATCGTGAGACGGTTAAGAAGATGTTAAATCACCTCTGTAATCTGTTAAAGCAAAATCAAATCGTCACCCCGATTAAAGACTTCGCTATTTTAGACCCAGAAGAAATTCAATGGTTAAAAGATGTCGGGCACGGCAATTCTTATGAAGAAAAATTTTGCACCATCGCACAACGATTTGAAGCTTGGGTATTAAAGCAGCCCAATGCTATCGCCATAGAAGATAAAAATACCCAGTTGAGTTATCAAGAACTTAACCTTCTATCTAATCGTCTTAGTCACTATCTAACCAAATGTGAATTATCGAGTCAGGCCAAAATTGTGGTTTTTGTAAAACCCAACGTCGATATACTTATTAGCCTTCTTGCAATATTCAAACTAGGTGGAACTTACATTCCTATTGATCCGGGTTTTCCTGCGGAGCGGATAAAGATCATCCTTAAAGATGTTGATCCCGATATAATCTTAACCCAACGGGAAATTTCTGAACAAATCCGGACGTCGGGTATCAAATTGATTGAGCTCGATCCCTTTCATGAAATAGATACGTCTGACATCGAATTGTTAAACCAACCTGTTTCAAATCCTGACATTCACTTTGAACTACAGCAAACGGCGAGCATTTTTTATACTTCGGGCACGACCGGTAAACCAAAAGGGGTGATGGCAAGCTATGCGAATATCAATCATTATGTAAACGTTGCTCGACGCAAGTATGATTTTAATGCTAACGATATAAT
>CAZOBX010000243.1:0-8748 GCA_964578045.1 uncultured Kangiella sp.
GATTTGCAGGTTAAAAGCGCTCTGTTAGGTCTAAATATTAAACTGCCTCAGAAAAACAATTTGAATGATTCGCTTAATGCGAGTAATGATGAACATGAGATTGTTAGGCTCATAATACAGTATAGAAAGATGAATTAAGGTTAAACCAAACTAACGCTATCTAGGTCTACGACCCAAAAAATGAAACAAAATGACCACGAGCATTCGGTCGGCACCAATCAATAGACTTGTTATCTAGTCTAACACTTTACTTTTCTCTATAGACCTGTATGCTGGTCTATAGAGAAATTAATGGAGAATTTACTATGTCAGAGCTAATTGGCGCTTATGATGCGAAAACTAATCTGCCACAAATATTACGACGGGTCGAAGAGGGTGAAACCTTTACCATTACAAACCGTGGACGACCAGTCGCCGACATCATTCCGAGCCGCGTCAGTGACCGACTCAAGGCGGAGGCAGCAGTTAGCAATATTTTGAAAGCCAAAAAACACCGACTATCAGATCGAGATTTGGTCGATTTAAAAGCACGTGGTCGTAAATAATGGGTTTCGTGCTAGATAATTCAGTGGCTATGCGTTGGTTGCTGGAATCTCCCAAAAAGTCTGATCAAGTATATGCCGAGAAAGTGCTTAAAAGCCTCATTCATGAGGATGTTTTGGTGCCTTACCTTTGGCATCTAGAGGCAGGAAACGTACTGTTAGGGGCAGAGAAGCGTGGGGATATAAGTATAGGTGAAGTGGAAGGTTTTATTGCGCAATTGGAAAACCTCCCGATCCACGTTGACCCGTTAACCTCGCACAGTGCTTTTACCCGAACGATGGTGTTGGCACGGGCCTATAAGCTCAGTAGTTATGATGCCGCTTATTTGGAATTGGCTGTCAGGAAGGGAGTGCCTTTGGCCACCCTGGATAAAGATCTAATTAAAGCCGCTAAGAAAGCAGAGGTTGAAATCTACGGACTTTGACAGTGTGTTAAAAGAACCAAAACGACGAAGAAAAAAGGAAGGGGTGTGGTAGACAAGAATTATATAAAACAGCGTATCGATATTTTTGCAAATAAACCTATTGACCCAAATTCGGATTTACAGGTTAAAAGCGCTCTGTTAGGTCTAAATATTAAACTACCTCAGAAAAACAATTTGAATGATTCCCTTAATGCGAGTAATGATAAACATGAGATTGTTAGGCTCATATTACAGTATAGAAATATGAATTAAGATTTAACCAAAATACCGAAATCTAGGGTTTACTACCCCAGGAATGAAACAGTATCACCCCAACTCAAAAGGAGAATCAAATGGCTTTAACAAAAAAACTAGGAGCTGAATTTATTGGCACATTCTGGCTTGTACTTGGAGGGTGCGGCAGTGCTGTTCTTGCAGCTTCATTTCCGAATGTAGGTATTGGTTTATTAGGTGTTTCCTTTGCTTTTGGGCTGACTGTATTAACAATGGCATTTGCCATTGGTCATATTTCTGGCTGCCATCTTAATCCTGCTGTTTCAATTGGCCTTTGGTCAAGTGGAAGATTCTCAATCACAGAACTTGGACCATATATAACGGCACAAGTTGCAGGCGGAATAGCCGGTGCAGCAGTGTTGTATATTATAGCTTCTGGGCAAGCCGGTTTTGATGTTACCACAGGATTTGCATCGAATGGTTATGCAGAACACTCACCTGGTGGATATAGCTTAGTTGCGGCACTGGTAACTGAAATAGTTATGACTTTTATGTTTTTAATAATTATTCTAGGTGCCACAGATAAACGAGCACCTCAAGGGTTTGCCCCTATAGCTATTGGTCTTGGTCTCACTCTTATTCACCTCATCAGTATTCCTGTTACAAATACATCGGTCAATCCAGCGAGAAGTACTGGCGTTGCAATCTTTCAGGGAGATTGGGCGATATCACAATTATGGCTTTTTTGGCTTGCACCTATCGTTGGGGCTATTCTAGCTGGGGTTGTCTATCGATGGTTTGAAGCTGAGAAAAGTACATAACAAAGATCAGTATTCGCTGCAGCATATTGAAACGAAATAATGCAGGTGCTCAAGATTATTTCGCCGAGCGAATTTTTAATAGAATCAGCCTAAAAGGAGCATTTCAGATGGACTTATTTAACCAGTTTGAGGAATGGTTTATTAATTGGTTTGGGTGCTCATTTAGTGAAATATTTAGATGAAATAAAATGGAAAAATATAAGACGGCCAGAAAAACAACCTCATCAAGTAGCCAGAATCGAAGAGCCTGCCCCGTGCCAAAAGTAGGTCCTATAGGGAAAACGCTTTGGGTACACATCGATTAGTACAATGGTAAAAGCCTGGAATTTGATTATCAACTATATTGCTTCTGGCGATGGTCATGGCATTCATCCTTGAATGGTTTGAGTGGCTAGTTTGTATAAAGTGACTGAAGAGTTCAACCGAATAATGACACTGAGTCCGTCAGTTATTGTTGGTTCATTTTGTGCGAGAATAGCTATATCTTGGGTGTCTGATTATTTGATGATCATTGGCTGCCGCTGGTATAGTGTAAGTTAAGGGTAAAATAGCCATCACAACGGCCGCTGGGATCTCCCTTAAATTGAACCACTATCGTCGTTTTGGTGTTAGAACGATTAGCTCGAATAGTTCTAATTACAGCCATTTACTATAAACAAATGAAATTCTTGTAAGATATTAAACATTGAAACTATAGGAAACTGTAGATATAGTGCCTGTCTTAAATTGTTGCTTATAGAACTATGTGGGAAAATAATGCACTATATTAAACGAACTATAACGGCTATTTTATCGCTGCTGTTGCTCATTTCCTGTAGTGGGGTCATTAACGATACACCGTCAGTAAACTCAATGCACCCGTTACATCCAAAGAGCTTCGTCGGTATTTATGTTCAATATCCACATGCCGGTTATAAAATTGAGGTCAGTGAACAAGCAGGTAGGTTTTATGCTCAAGGTACGGGTCAGAATAAAGCTGAGCTGGTAAAAGACTCGCAACTAGACTTTCATATAGGAAGCGAGTTGTTTTTCGAATTCAACCAGTCCATAGACGGTAATATCGAATCTTTTGTCGTGGAACAAAATGGCCAGAAAAGCCATTTTACTAAAGAATCTATTTTACTTAAAAACAGTGTCAACAGAAAATTTTTTCAAAATATTTATCCTTCAACATTCATTGGTGACGGTCCACATAGTAAGTATGACAAAGTCGACTACTTAAAGTCGACTGAAAAAGCCTATAAAAGCCATACTATCGTTTCCAGAGGCAAGGATGATATAGACCGAACTTTAGGTTTCGACTATCACGACTTTACGGTAAATACAGACTTTGAAACCCTAAGAACGAGTAAAGAGAGTAGTATCACTTGGTTGGGTCATGCTTCATTCTTAATCAAGACTGGCAATGGAGATACTTTTCTAACCGACCCGGTATTTGGCAGTTTTGACGGTTTTTTAGGTTGGTTATCTCATCTATTATTTGATGAATTCGAACGAATCTCACCTTCCGTTGTTAGCGCTAGTGATGTGGATTATGTCGATGGCGTTCTGATTTCACATAATCATTATGACCATTTTAGTCCTTCAACAATTGAAAAATTGGGTAACAAAATCCAGTACTTTGTGCCTTTAAATTTTAGTGACTATTTCGCTTCCAGCTATGACAAAATCACTGAAATGGATTGGTATAATCAACAGAAACTTAAAAATAGTATTGTACACTTTGTTCCAGCCCATCACTATTCTGGGAGAGGCGCTTTTGATGACCAGGAAACTCTCTGGGGTGGATGGATAATCGAGTCGAACGAACGGAAAATTTACTTTTCTGGCGACAGTGGTTATACCCCAATATTCAAAGACATCGCAAAGAGATATGGCCCCATGGATATTTGCCTAATGGCGGTCGCAGCTTATGCTTATGACGGTCGCGATATTCATATGGCACCTGAAGACGCTCTAAAAGCCGCTGATGAACTGGGGTGTTCAACAGTCATTCCGTGGGGGTATGGAACTTGGGCTACTGGATATGAGCATGTCTTAGAGCCACTGCGCCGATTGAGACACGCAATGGCAGATAACCAATATGATTTCAAAATTGTAGAGCTTAAAATGGGTGAGAGTTCTAAATACTGATATTGAGAGAGGATCATCGTCAGCCGAAGAATTGGGTTTGTTGCGACCGTATAAGAGTCATTTACCGAGTTGGGGTTGAATGACCATATAGAAAATGTTTGCGTCGACCGACTGAATCCACAGCACAAAGCAGTAATACAGAATAAAATTTATAAGGTCCGCTTCAGGCCGAATGGTGAATTTAATTTTCTTTCATCTTTTTATCTGAAGAAGACGTTTTTGAAAAACGATTGATCGTCTCTAGCTGACCCATAACCGTCACCCAGTGCGTATCAAGAAAGTAGAGTAACTAATTAATTTTAAATATAAATCTGGCAATATGTAAAAAACAATAAATCTGCTAATCGGACCTTAGCGTCCGTTAACCCCAATGTTATGTCTACCTGTAGACAGTGGCGAGTGTAATATTATGACGATTCAAGAAGGACAAATTGTAGAAGTAGAAATATCAGTTATAAGACCATTCGGCTGTTTCGCAAAGATTCTACAAACTGATCAAGACGGTTTGATTCGTATTGTTGACATGGTAGATAGTGGTAGGGTGTCTGAAGAACTAATGCCTCCTGTTGGCAAGAGATTATTAGCCAAAATTAAGCATATCTCGACATATGATCTTCCCAAAATTTCGTTAAATATAAAACCTAGCGAAACAGGTGTAGACTGGACAAGTAATGAGACATAACAAATCAGTTCTGGCAGAAAATTGCTCCATTTCATTCCGCAATTTCTGCAGATTGAAGCGTTAATTTGCAATCATTACAGCGATTCTCTAGAGGCTGCTCCGTTTCTGGCCTCGAGATGCAGAGTAAATTTTTCGAGGAAATGGGCGCACCCCCCCCTATATTCCATCCAATGATAGAGAAACTGTTAGTTTGTATACTCGAATAATAATTTGTCGAAATACTGGTTTTATCTTAAAAATATAGAATTCAAGCAAAACAGGAATTTAAAAATGTTAATAAATATGATGTCATCCTTTCGATTAAAACAACTTATTTTTGGCACTGTTTTATGCTGTTTTTATATTCTACCCGTTATTGGAAGTAATGCTCCAACTAAAACTTTAGCACTAACAAAAAAACAAACTGAGTTACTTGATACTAAATTTGATTCGACTCTAAATCAGTATGGTATCGTGGGTCAATCAATTGCAATTTTGAAAAACGGTCAATTAGTATATAACCGAAGTATTGGTTTAGATGATATTGAAAAACAGACAAGAGTAATTAATGATACTGTTTATTCGGTGTATTCAGTTACCAAGTTATTTGTGATCACTTTGGTGTTGGATTTAGTTGAAAAAAATCAAATTAAACTCGATGAAACAATCGGCCACTATCTTAAAGACATACCGATTGCTTGGCAGTTGATTACAATTAGGCAATTACTCTCACATACATCTGGTCTACCTGAGTATTTTTCAATCGATATTCAGTTACCTAAAAATCAAGAAAGTGTTATCAAACAAATGGCTAAAGAGCCATTCCAATTTGCTACCGGCACTAAAAGTAAATACATCCAAACCGGTTTTTTATTGATAAAAATGCTTATTGAACAAGAAACTAAACAAGACTTTGTTACCGCAATTAATAAGTTGATTGTAAAGCCTTTAAAGCTAAAACACACTTCCTTTGGCGGCGGAGATATTAACGTTGTTGGTCGTACTAATCACTATTATGCTTTTGAAGATGGGCAGTTAAAAGACAAAGGTATATATCCTTTTGCTAGTTACACCTTTGCTGGTAGTGGTCTAAATAGTAATACTGCAGATATGGCTAAATGGTTTGGAGCGCTTGTTTCGGGTGAAATTGTATCAACAGAGACACTTTATCGATCCTGGCAACCAATTTACTACACCGATGGAACCATTGGCGATTACGCCAATGGTTGGCAATATAATATCAATGACAAAGTAACTACCATCGGTCACCTTGGTGGCAACGATATTAATCTGAGACATATTTTTTTCAATAATGAACCAGCCAATGCTGTCACGGTTATTCATCTTACGAACGGACGAGCCAATCCGGCCTTTAATATGGTGGAATTTTCCATAACTCTTGCTGACGTCATCATGCCCGGGTTGCAAAGCAAAGTCGTTGGACTTAAATATCGCATGCATGAACTGATTGATATAAAGCAAGTAGATCAAGCAATGTCAATTTATCATGCATTCAAGCAAGCGCCTGCAACTAAAGATTTTGATACTCAAAATGCGGTTAATTCGCTCGGTTATGAGCTGATGCTAAGCAACGAACAAATAACTGAAGCAATACAACTATTTGAACTTAATGTATTAGCATACCCTCAATCAGCTAACTCATATGATAGTTTGGCCGAAGCTCATCTAAAGGCAGGTAATGATAAACTTGCTGCCAAATTTTATAGCAAAGCTCTCGCAATAAACCCAAATCTGAGTTATATCCCTGCAATATTGAAAAAATTAGAAGCAAAGCTGAAAATGCAGAACTAGATATTTAGATCTGTATGGTGAAGAACCTGGTTAAATCGAACAGACTTTTGCTATATTTGCAAACGTTATTGAGCCTAATGAGGATGACATAGTGCCAAATATGCTGAGCAGAGAGCAGCTTAATATTTACGCTTTTACTGCGATTCATCATATGCGGTTAGCCCACCACCTAAAGTTTTGGAAGTAGTATTGCATGAATAAAAAACTTAACAGAACGCTGTTAGAAAATTTGCAAAGCTAAGCGTCGAATGGCTGCTTTTGAGAAATCCTCACTCTCAAATAGTACTTAGCTGACTGACTGATTTTGGCACATTTCTGCCCAATATGGATTGTTAAAATAGTCCGTTTTTGGGCGCAAGTTGAAGTTAAATTCGAATTTTCTAGAATAGATTTGCAAGTTTAACATTAGGTTTGAATTAAACTCCGGTTTCATTTGCAAGTTGGTCCTACCCCCCGCATCTACAGGTTGGCTCTGGATAAATTAACGCAGGCAGTCAGTGGCCGATGGCGTATTGATCTGTCAAGAAAACCCTGAGCAACAAACTGTAACTCTCAAGCTCTCTTTGAGTCTATTAATGACAAAGTGAGAGTATTCCCATGATATCAAGAGTCATATTTTACGCGGTTTTACCGACATGGAGTCGATATGTTTTTTACCCCATATTACTTGGGGCTTTATTTATTCATTATGCTCAAACTCGAGAATTCGATGGGTTCAATGGTTTTGATATCAGCAATGCGCTGGTTCCAAAGGAAGAAATTCTACACGGCGGACCCGCTAAAGACGGGATACCTGCGTTAACAGATCCCAGCTTCATTCGCGCCACTCAAGCAAGTTACCTAAAACCAAGTGATAGAGTCCTCACCATTCAAAGACAAGGGGTCTATAAAGCTTACCCCATTAAAATCCTCAATCATCATGAACTGGTTAATGACCTGGTCGGCAATCAAGCGGTGTTAATTAGTTATTGCCCCCTCTGTGGCAGCGGTGTGGCTTTTGACGCACTAAAGTCTGGCAAGCGTCAGTTATTTGGGGTCTCCGGTCTGCTCTATAATAGTGATGTTCTAATGTATGATGAGCAAACCGAATCATTGTGGTCACAAATAGAGATGTTGGCCATCAGTGGACCACTTAGAGGTGAAAAACTTAACTCCCTGATTCTTGGGCATACGAGCTGGCGAGACTGGATTTCTCGCCATCCAGATAGTTGGGTATTAAGTGATAAAACGGGTTTCAAACGAGATTATTCGCGCAATCCCTATGCCGGTTATGAAAAAGATAACAATCTTTATTTTCCAGTCATTTTTCAAAATCGTCGATACCACCCAAAAGAAATAGTTATGGGTATTTCCATCGATGGAAAATACAAAGCTTATCCGTTTGTTGAATTGGCTAGTGGGTCACCTCCCATTTACGATAATTTTGTAAAGCAGGCTCTGCAAATCAAATACGATTCTCAACACCGTACTGGAAAAGTTTTGGATCAGTCGGGTAAAGAAATTCCTTCCCATATCATGTATTGGTTTGCCTGGTATGCCTTTCATCCAGAGACTAAAATATTCCAAGTTGCAAATGATGGCAATGAAAGGGCTCAGAATCATTGATCCTCAAAAATATAAGGCAGCCAGAAAAACAAACTCGTCAAGTAGCCAGAATCGAAGTGCCTTCAGGTTTTCATTATTAGTCTTTCTAGAAATTGATGTTTATTCTGCTTAAAAAGGGAGGTTGGAGGTGATTTTACGATTCTCAGGCAAAGAATATTCTACCTCAAAGGATATAAGACAGATTGAAAGGGATATCATTGAATGAATCTAACCTGGTTTGTCGTAAAGTAACTTCGCCGCCTTAATTCCTTTCAACCATTTCAAATTAAGCTGTTCGGCTTTGTCTTTGATTAATTCTATTGGACCAACGACGTGACAACTATCACCAAAATTCTCGATTTGTTTGAGCCAATGAGTTTGTTGTAAGCTAAGACGATGAAGGGATGACTTAATGTGCGAAGGCATCACTGATTTGTTGGGGTAGTGAATAGATTGACCGATTATTCACATGGACTTTACGTATGCAGTTTTTGCAGGAGCAAAAAACCGGTCCATGACATCAAAAGCAAACAGTTCAACCGCAAAAATATCGCACA
>CAZOBX010000244.1:0-8746 GCA_964578045.1 uncultured Kangiella sp.
ACCTCTCATTGGTCAAAGAGAGGCTATTAATGATAAACGCCGCCATGGCATGGGTTACTTAGGTTTAGGTTCAACCATGACCATGTTATGTAAAAAATATGGTTCAAAAGAGTCTGTCGAATTTACTGATCAGGTCACTCGGGTGCTAGCGGTTGAAGGCTGGAAAGCCGCGTTAGAACTCAGTAAAGAAAAAGGCAGTGCGCCAATTATGGAACAAGAATTTAAAGTCACCGGTGAAATGCTACATAAAAGGCCTGAGATGTTAAAAGACGGTTTTAGGGTTGGCGATAAGATTAAAGGCAAAGTATTACACGCTCAATACAGCCGCTACATGCAGCAAATCGCTAAAGTTGAACCTGAATTGGTCGACGCATTAGCCAAACAGGGTGCTCGTTTTACCCATCACTCCTCGATAGCGCCTACGGGCACGATTTCTTTGTCCTTAGCCAACAACGCCAGTAATGGTATTGAGCCAAGTTTTGCTCACCACTATGCGCGCAATGTCATCCGCCAGGGGAAAAAGACTAAGGAAAAAGTCCATGTTTATTCTTTTGAATTATTAGCTTATCGTGCTCTGGTTAATCCTAAAGCGATGCCTTTTTCTAACAAAGAAGATGAAAAACTTCCTGATTATTTTATCACTGCTGAAACCGTTACTCCGACTCAGCATGTTGATATTCAAGCAGCATCTCAAAAGTGGATTGATTCTTCGATTTCGAAAACCGCTAACGTACCAACGGATTTTCCCTTTGATGATTTTAAAGATATTTACCTATACGCTTACAAACAAGGTTTAAAAGGTTGCACTACATTCCGCTTTAATCCAGAAGTATTCCAAGGTGTATTGGTTAAAGAAGATGACCTTAAAAATACGACCTATCAATTTACTTTGGAAGATGGTTCAACTATCGATTTACAAGGTGATGAAGAAGTTGAATACGACGGTGAAACTCATACCGCCGCTAATCTTTTTGATGCATTAAAAGAAGGTTACTACGGTAAACTGTAATATAGAATTACTCTCTCCCCAGCCCTCTCCCAGAAGGTGAGGGAGTTATATGAAAACAGACCATAACGAGCGCAAAAAATTTATTGGATAAACAAATGGCAAAACAAATTACACAAGCAATTGTTGGTTACAAAGTAAAAAAGGCGGATGAGCCTGAAACCAATAACGCAGTAGATTCCGAACCAAAGAAGAGACAATCAGCCGAAATCGTACAAATGCACGAAAGCGTTAAGCGACCGGAAATGCTGTTGGGTTCAACTTATAAAGTAAAAACCCCGCTGTCAGAACACGCGCTTTATATGACGATTAACGATATCGTATTAAACCAAGGTACTGAACATGAATTGCGCCGTCCTTTCGAGATATTTATAAATTCGAAAAATATGGATCACTTCATGTGGGTGGTGGCTTTAACTCGGGTTATCTCCGCAGTATTTAGAAAAGGTGGCGACTGCACCTTTTTAGTCGAAGAGCTCAAGGCGGTATTCGATCCTAAAGGGGGCTATTTCAAACCGGGCGGAAAATATATGCCATCACTAGTCGCTGAAATTGGCGATGCAATCGAATCACATTTAAGAATGATTGGATTATTGACTGACGATGGCTTAGATGAACACCAGCAAAAACTGGTTGACGAAAAGCGCGCTGCATATGAAGCCATGCAAAATACTGGTTCAGAAAGCACGTCAGATTACCCTGATGGTGCGCAAATGTGTATGAAATGTATGACTAAAGCGGCCATTTTAATGGACGGATGTATGACTTGCCTTAGTTGTGGCGATTCCAAATGTGGTTGACAGTACAGTGTTGTAAACTTAACAGTTTATAATAATTAATTTCTAAATTCATCATAAACCCCCTTAAACGCTTGTATTTTAAGGGGTTTTTTTCACTCTCTCAATCCTTCTTTACCCACTCTATCAGTTCCAAGCTGCATACTTGCAATGCGCATTGGATCCTATATTGTTATTCTTGCAATCGTAAAGTAATAAAAGTTCCGCAAATCAAGGTATTACTTTTAAATTGTTTCGCTAACTATACAGGACTCAATTGATGCTATTTAACGAGAAAATTGTAACGAACAAAATCCAAATAGTCCCCTTCAAAATTGGAAAAAGAGTGGAGGGTGCGGCCAAAAACTTGGACTTTTTGGAAAAAGTCCTATGTATTCGTATGAAGATCGTATTAGAGCAGTAAAACTATTCATTAAACTAGCTAAGCGTGCCGCTACTACTGTTCGCTTGCTTGGATACCCCTCTCAAAAATATTTGCGTCATTGGTACTTGATATACCAAGAAACAGGCGATTTACCTAGGGGCTACAATCGTCCTCCGAAATATACTATGGCGCAAAAGCAAAAAGCGATTGAGCATTATTTTAATCATGGTGAATGTTTTGCTTACACGCAAAGAGTTTTGGGCTACCCATGTGCTCATGTGTTTAGCGATTGGTTAAATGAGTTTCAACCAAGCTCTGATCGGAAACGAATAGACAGCATGCACGCGCAAGTAAGGCCAGCAATAACCTATGAAGAGAAAAAGAAAGCTGTCATGGAGTTATGCTTGCGTCAGAACTCTGCAGCGTCGATCGCTAGAAAGTTTGGCGTATCTAGACAAATAATGTATAAGTGGAAAGAGCAATTATTGTCTAGGGAGTACGCGATCAACATGTCCAAAAAGAAGAACCGCGATGAAAGCGAAGAGCATAATGAATTGTCGAAGCAAGTCGAAGATCTGCAACAGCGTATGCACCAACTTCAGCTTGAGCATGACATTTTGAAGAAGGCAAATGATCAGTTAAAAAAAGACCAAGGCGTCAGTCACGATCTTCTGACAAATAGAGAAAAAACAGAACTGATTGACGCCTTACTCGAAATCTATCGACTCAAGGAGCTACTTGACGCAGTAGGCTTGCCCAGGAGTTCCTACTTTTACCACAAAGCGAGCATGAAGCTTCCAGACAAATATGCAGAGAGCCGAGTCCGTATGAAAGAGATATTTAATTCAAATTGGCAATGTTATGGTTATCGACGCATTCGTATGGAGTTGCGTAAATCTGGGTTACATCTTGCGGAGAAAGTCATAAGACGCCTTATGAAAGAGGAAGGTTTGGTTGCTCATAGCAGCCGCAAGCGACGCCGCTATAACTCATATTATGGTGAAATTAGTCCTCCCGTTGAAAATGTAATTGAACGCAATTTTCAAGCAAAGGCGCCAAACAAAAAATGGCTTACTGACATCTCTGAATGTCGTATTTCCGCAGGAAAAGTGTATTTATCACCAATCGTTGACTGTTTTGATGGGTTAGTTGTCAGTTGGAAAGTTGGAACACGCCCCACTGCACAGCTCGTAAACAGCATGTTAGATGATGCAATCAGCTCTCTTCATTTCAAGGAGCAACCTATAGTTCATTCAGATCGAGGGGCACATTATCGGTGGCCTGGCTGGATTAATAGAATGCGTGATGCCCAATTGACACGCTCTATGTCACGTAAAGGTTGTTCACCTGATAACGCAGCCTGTGAAGGTTTTTTCGGTCGGCTTAAGACTGAGTTTTTTTATCCAAGAGATTGGAGTAAAGCCACTGCTGAAGAATTAATGACAGAAATAGACAAATATATTCAGTGGTACAATCAAAAACGTATTAAGCTGTCATTGGGCTCTAGAAGCCCTACAGAATTTCGATTAAGTTTGGGTTATGTAACATAAATCGGTCCAAGATTATGGCCGCACCCTCAGTGGATCAGTTTTGCATACCAATTAACATATACTAACAAACGCGATTAACCATATAAGGTAAAGACTGAATTGCTTAAATGAAATATTTAGAATATATGTCTTAACAAATAATCGTGGGTGTGAGAACAACAGATACGTTCTAAAACCGTAATCTTTGAATTTTTTTAGCCAATCTAACAAATTTAATTCTCCGATTCGCCCTTATTTTTATCAATGTCTAACGATACTTCTTCTTTTTGTTTCTCTTTCGCTTCATTATAAATAAATGTAAAGGAATCATAGAACAACTCTTTAAGTTAGCGCGCACTACGTCTGCATACCTTTATAATAATGACTTTAACATAGTTTTTATATAGGTAATTGCTTTTAAAATGGAGTGGTGAGGCTATTTGGACGTTCAATTCGATAGGTTAGTTGGGCGACCAATAACATAATTATTATCTATAATCTTATTAACGCGCCTTCTCGTGAATATTTAGGGGCAATCACCATGCGAAACGAATACTATTCACGTAGCGACGCCCAAATTAAAGATTTCTTTTATTTTTGTTGCTTTGATCTTACTTCAACAAAGGTTCGTCTAATAAGGTTATATTTTAAACTAAGCCGTGGCCGCGAAAACGAATTGCTCAACTTCTTCAAACTCATTCTCGCTATTTTCTTCTCGCCAAATATTTAAAGAGTTCTGCATGTTCATCCATGAGGCCACACTAGTATTAGTTGATTTAGATAGGCGATGAGCCATTTCTGGCGAACAATCCACCTTCTCCTTAACAAAATTTGACATATGTTTACGAGAAACACCAAGCATATTCGCTGCTCGTGTAATACTAGTTTTCATTTCATCTAAGACATCTTCCTTAAAGACTCTACCAGGGTGAACTGGTTGTCTCGTTCTCTTGAAGTTAGCCATACTCTCTCTCTTTCTCTCTTTACTATTTACGTTACTTTTTAGTTTACTATTTATATTACTTTATAGTTTATCTTTTAGTGATACTGCTCGTAATCGACAACAATCGCGTCAGTACCATCAAACTCAAATGTCACCCTCCATGCTCCACTAACATCGACCGCCCAACGTCCAGCATTTCTCGGTTGTAAGCGATGTAACCGGTAGCCCGGCAAATCCATATCTTCCGGACAAGTAGAAGCATCGAGCCTATCTAGGCGATTTTCAAGCTTTCGAGCGTGTGCAGGATTGATCCCACGAGTCGAACCCGATACAAACAATCTCTCTAACGCCCTGTTTCTAAAAGACTTAATCGCCATCCGAACTGCTTTTCTACTTATTTTGCTGTTTAACTATTGTAACCAAGTAGGTTACACCGTGTCAAGCTTTAGTTGACAAAGTAAAACTATAGTAAACCTAGTGCAAACCCTGCGGTTATTAATTTTACGAAGTTGGATTATAGTTTTCGCTATCAAGATTTCCCCTAAACCCCTACAATTACGGGACTGCTTTCAACGTCGAGTCCCTACGCATCAGGAGAAATTTGTGTATGACATTATGGTAGCGGCGTTTTTCAAGCTAGTTGTCGCCTCAAGTTAAAATTTATGCCGCCTTGTCTTCTATCACCTCTGATTTACCTTTTTCAGGATTAAGGTAAACATCTCTTATCTGATCCCAGTTTCTTATATCCCTTGACCAGCGCTCTGGGTTTTGTGTTTTTGCTTTTTGATATACCAATCTTCGGTTAGCTAATATTTCAACATCTTCACCTAGATGCCGTTGCGTAGGTGTGACAAATTTGATCCCACTATGACAGTGTTCATTGTTATACCATTGAACAAATTTTTTAACCCAACCCCGTGCAGCACTCAGATCTGAGAATGCTTTTTCGGGATATTCAGGCCTGTATTTTAATGTTCGAATGACCGATTCAGAAAATGGATTATCATTGCTCACTGACGGTCGACTAAATGACGGCACCACGCCTAACTCTTGCAAGGTAGCCAACATTGTGGCTCCTTTCATTGGACTGCCATTATCCGAATGCAAGGTCACCTGGTTGCGCTCAATTCCTTCACGTCTGCAAATATCAACCATCAAATCAGCAGCAAGAACACTCAACTCTTCACTATGTACCTGCCAACCCACAATCTTGCGGCTGTAAATATCGAGCACTAAATAAAGGTAAAAAAATAGGCCTTTAACCTGACTCGGCAGGTATGTTATGTCCCAAGTGTAAATCCGGTTAGGTGCCGAGGCTGTTAAAGCTTTTGGTTTAGCAACCTTTCTGGTTGGCTTACTTTTGTCTCGATGTTTGAGCTGGTTATTTTCATTCAACACTCGGTAGAACGTTGATTCTGAAGCAATATATAACCCTTTATCTGCCAGCTTGGGGACGATTTGAGTGGGCGCTAAGTGGGTAAATTCAGCATCATTAGCAACCTTAATTACTCGTTGTCGTTCCAGCTCAGTGAGTTTGTTTTTCGGTTCATGCTTGGCCTCAACTCGACCATCTTGCACATTGCCTGGTTGTTCCCAACGCTGTAATGTTTTGGCGCTAATACCAATAGCATCACATGCTTTATCTTGTCTTGCACCGAGGCTTCGTGCCTGATTGACTAACTCAATAATTTCTACTCGTTCAGATTTCATTGTGAGCTGTCCTCGTCGTTTCCCCAGATCGCGTTGACTTTTTTTTGGAGAACTAATAAAGCCGCAGTTTCAGCCAGAGCTTTATCCTTTCGATTGAGTTCCTTTTTCAATGTTTTATTTTCTTGTTTCAGTATCTTCATTTCAGAAGGGGAAACGACTTTCTCCTGAGGAGCGCTTCCACTAACAAAATCAAGTTTCCACTGTTTAACATGGTGAGGATAAATACCTTGCTCTCGGCAATACTCGCTGAGCTTTTCATCACTCAATGAAGCGCAAGCAACGACCATATTCAGTCTCTCTTCTAACGTCCAATCTAGGGGCCTTTTATCCCGGGTCATACGATTTATCTCATCAGGTGAAACCACTTCAAACTCCTGGTTTCTGGCTTTAATAATCCACTTGCTTAATGTTGAACAACCAATCCCCAATGAACTAGCAATATCACTTAAGGTGGTGACTCCACTTCTACTTAGTGCTTTTTCTACTGCTTGTATTTTAAACGATTGAGTAAATCTTGCTCTCATTTTCTGTACCTCTAACTAAATAATTAGAGGCGACAACTATCCTGAACGTCGTATTGCCTCATACAATAATGACACTAGTGGTAAAAGCGTTGCCTCATATAAAAACATACCAGCTTTAATCCAAAATATTAAGTATAATCTCTATCTTATTTTAATTATTAAGCTTTGTTTGTTTGCATGATAACTCTCAATTTGGCTTCCAGATCATGTTGCTCTTTGCTCCAGAGTGATACTTTTCTCTGTAATGTTCTAAGATGGCTAGGCTTGTAATCGTCTGGATATTTGACGATAAGACCATCAAGTAAAGCTTTGGGGGAGATCTCTGGATTTAATTCCAGCTTCAACTTTATTTCGTCCCAAACTCGCTCAAAAGGATCCTTCCTTGTTCTATAATTTCTTGACCCTTTTCGCTTGTCAGTTTTCCCCGTATGTCGATAATGGTCGAGTTGAGTGATATCATTATTCTCATTTTTACTCTTCGGCTCGATATTGGTTGCTGTTTCATTCTTCAATAGGGGGGATTGTCCTTGCAGTTTTTGAGTAGCCTTACTTGACCAAGCATGCTGAAATAAATTTGTTTGTAGCTGCTTCAATTTCTCCAACAATAAAACGGGGTCAAGTTTATCGTATTGCTGGTTCAAAGCATCCTTGATGTATTGGGGTATAGTTTCCGTCTGTAGGATTCGTCGATAAGGTGTCTTTGCCGTATCATATTTTTTTGTCACTTTCGCGCCTTGTCTTTCCTTAGATAAGAGCTTCAGTGACGGTTGAAAGAAGTTGATATACAGTCGAAGTACATGATAGATCTCACCTAAGGCTTCCCACGCTGCTCTTCCTTCAAACCGTTCATAACCAACAGTCGCCGCACAATAGAACCATTTTTCTGCTCCACATGAGCCTGATCGTTCTTTCGATAGGCTCTAGATCGAGTGAAGGTAATCTTGTTGTCTTCACAAAAGTCCAGCACTTCATGATTGATAAATTCGCTACCGTTATCCGTATCAAACCCAAGAAGAGGGAAAGGTAAAAGGTTTTGAGCTAGTTTTAAGCCGATGATAACATCGCCAGAACTCTTGCGGATAAGAGGAAGGCATTCAGTCCATCCGGTACTGATATCTGTTAATGTTAGGGTATTCAAAAAAGAACCCTTAGTATCCCCACCACAATGTGCCACAAGGTCTGCTTCTAAAAAACCAACGGTAATATCATCCCAATCTGCGAACGTCCTTACTTGTATCAGGTGCTTAAATAAACTACCAGGTGTTGTTGTGCTTATAGACTTTCCAGTCCTATGTTTTTCAATATTGATAATTCGATCTACTGTTGATCGGCTAATGCTAAGTAATTTCTCTCTAACGTCGTCAGAAATATTTAGATGTCCATTGCGCTCCATTACACGCACCAGCTCTGGGATGAATGGAACGAGTCGTTTGCTACAAATTTGATTTGCAGTGTACCAAACTTCTACCAGTGCTTGTTTCACCTGTTTATCATATTTAACTCTCGATTGGCGCTGCTTCGGCAATCTATTCATTTCGTTATTGCTATTTAGCAGTTTAATGGCATATTTCCTATCGTAGCCACTGGCAGCCACAAAACCATCAAGTATTTTACCTTTTTCTAGCCAGTCAGATTGTTGGTATTGCTCTCGGACACTAATCAAAAACTCTCTTCGCATTTGCAGGTTCATCGACTTCATCATCTAAACTCCTCAAAATGACATCAAAGTAGTGTGATTTTAGATGAGGCAACGGTATCTATATAGTGTGAATTCTAGTGAGGCAATGCGCACAGCGGGCAGAGGGCAAGGGAATATTTACTCGTTCAATGTTTAAATATGACCAATCCAATGATATTTATATCTGCCCGGCAG